>CAZGDT010000176.1:0-3586 GCA_964524245.1 uncultured Eubacterium sp.
AGGAGGAAGAGTCAATATGTGTGTACTGTTGGATATGTATGAGGAACGAGGAGAAGAACGCGGCCTGCTTAGAGGCCGTCAGGAAGGAAGAAGTGAGGGCCTGCAGGAAGGCAGAAATGAAGGTCTGCGAGAGGGCAGAAAAAGGATAATCCGTGTCATGTTACAGAAAAATCTCACACCGGAAGAGATTAGTGAGTGGACGGGTGAGGATATTTCCCTTGTAAGAGAAATAGAGCAGGAAGTGTGAAAATAACGCTGCCAATGCTATCGTAGAATTGGACATAGCTCCCGGTGTATGCTAAAATAGAGAACGGAACAGGCAACACGAGTAAGAGTTCAGAGGAACAAAAGGCATTTTACAGAACAGGGGTATAAAAAATATTTTATGGCGTGCTATAATGAAAATTCGTGAATTGCCGTGGATATTTATTGCATGAGATATACGCACATATGCACAGTCATGTAATAATTTTAATTGGTATCAGTAAAAGGAGAAAAAGAATGAAAAGAAGTAATGGGAAACGCATGATAGCGGTTGTGGCATCTCTGGCGATGCTGTTGTCGTTGTGCGGCGTCACGTTTATGTCACAAAAAGAAGCAAAGGCAGCTGCGGAGTTGAGTAATCCGTCGACGGATGAGGATGGCGTCAGCACATGGGACTGTATTTATTTCGGAAGCTATCCGCAGAGTACATATACACCGATACAGGCGCCGGAAAATCCGGTATCGGATACGGAGTACACGGACAGTGACGGTACGAAGATGCTGTATCAGGAGTGGGAAAAAGAGGAATGGAACGAGGACAAAGAAGATTATGACACCGTGTCGTATCAGGGATATTTTAAGATAGAACCCATCAAGTGGCGCGTACTGTCTGTGAATGAAAATGATGTCTTTTTGCTGGCGGACTGTAATATAGACTGTCAGAGTTATAACAAAGAAGCGGAGGATGTAACATGGGAAACGTGTACGCTCCGCACCTGGCTGAATGACACTTTCCTGTCGTCGGCATTTGCATCGGATGAGAGAGCGAACATTATAAACACGACGGTTGTGAATGATGATAATCCAAATTCGGGTGCGGAAGGCGGAAAGAATACAACAGATAAAGTCTATCTTTTGTCGATTGCAGAAGCAGGCAATGCGGCGTATGGGTTTAATGGAGATATCACTGCAGATAGTGAAACAAGAGTGGCGGTCAACACGGCATATACGGCATCTTATTCGCGTATGAGTTCAGCCGGTGATGCCGAGTGGTGGTGGCTTCGCTCGCCCGGAGACGGAAATCATTGTGCTGCTAATGTCGGAACGGGTGGTTACGGTTATACCGTCGGTAACGACGTTTCGGAAGCTCTTTATGCTGTTCGGCCCGCCATGCATGTCAGTCTTAATGCATCGACTTTTTGGGAATATGCAGGAAAGGTCAGTGCAGAAGGTGGAGATAAAGGAGCAAAGCCGACTCCGACCCCGACAGTAACTCCGGCAGTAACGGAAGCTCCGTCAGCGGTTCCAACAGCAGTTCCAACGGCAAAGCAGAGCACGATTCCGACCCTGACACCGGGAGCTTCTGCTTCCGTGACACCCGTTCCGTCTGTGAATTCCGGCAAAGTGACTGCCCCGGCGAAAGTGACTTTGAAGTCCGTGAAGAATAAAAAAGGGAAAAAGGTTATCGTAAAGTGGAAGAAAGTAAATGGAGCTGATGGTTATCAGATTCAGTACGCACGGAAGAAAACATTCAAAGGGAAAAAGAGCGTGACAGCTTCGAAAACATCTTATACGATTAAGAAACTGAAAAAGAAGAAAACGTATTATGTCCGGGTTCGTGCCTATAAAAAGAACGGACAGAAAAAAGAGTATGGTAAGTGGAGTGCGGTGAAGAAAGTGAGAGTAAAAAAATAAATAATCAAATACCGAATGAGAAAATTGGGAGGACTATTATGAAACGAAGAACAGTAATGTTAATGATGGTGGTGTCAGCGGTTTTGTTCACGGCTTGTGGGAAAAGCAGTACATCCGTAAGTGAGAATGATCGAGAGGAATTGCAGAGTACAGTCAGTGAATATGACGAGCGGAGCCTGGAATCACAGGATATAGCATGCTTGCAGGCGGTTCGTACCGCATATCTATCGGCTATGGCTGACCCGGAGTATGCAACAGATGCCATGGAGGAGTATTCCGTTGCAGAGTTGAAAGCGGGGTATCCGGCTCTCTGCGAAAAGATAGAAAGTTACCTGGGGTATGATTTGGAGAAATGTGAGGAGTTCAAATCAGAATGCTGTCAGGGTGCAACCATATCTTTTACAAAAGATTCCTACGACTGTCGTTGTTCAATCAATAAAAACGGCGAGGTTGTCGTCAGTACAAGTGGAATGAAAATGGAATGTGAATGAAAGGAACGAGCATGAGAAAGAAAGCTATTATATTTCTTTTGGCAGCGACGTGCCTGATGAATCTGCTTTATTGTGATGCAGGTGTCCGGGCGTCAGAGTCAGCAGCGAACACAATTGTAGAGCTGAAGATGAGCGGTAAACTGAAATATGGTGTTGCATTCCAAATACTTGCATTGGTAAATGAGGAACGTCAGAAAGAGGGGCTGGAGCCGCTTGTGATGGATCAGGAGTTATTGGATGTAGCCATGCAGCGGGCGGCAGAGTGTGCCTTATTGTTTTCGCACACTCGGCCCAATGGTGAGATCTGTATGACAGCATGCAGTAAAATGCAGGGTGAGAACATTGCGGAGGCATCAGATTTTTTTTCTGATGCAGAGACGGCAATGATGATGTGGATGAATTCACCGGGACATCGAAGCAATATTCTGGGTTCTTACCGCTCTGTCGGAATCGGTTGTTTTGTTCACAGTGGCTCTGTTTATTGGGTTCAGTGTTTTGGAGCCGGCATGCCAACAACGCCTGTAAAACAGAGAGCAGATGAGAAAAAACAGATGACAATAGAAGCGAAACAGAGTGATGTTTATCTGGTAATGAATGCATCGGAAATCTCACTTAGAGTGGGAGAAAAAACAACGGTTAATTTGTATGCTTCCATGAAAGACGGAAATCAGAAAATATTGATTGACGCCAATACGGCGAAATGGAAGGTGAGTTCGGCAGGGACTCTTATCTGTGGAGATGGCATGATACATGCGCTGGCAAAAGGAAAAGTAAAGCTGACAGCGGGTATTGGCGGATTGTCATCTGAGATTATGATAACCGTTCGGGGAAAAAAGATATCGCTTTCTAAAGTGAAGTCGGTAAAAGCGAAAAGAAAGAAGAAAAAAATTGTTTTATCCTGGAAGACAGTAAAGGGAGCAGAAGGCTATCAGGTTGTTTATTCCTCGAACAAAAAAATGAAACCAAAGAAAACAAAGAATGTAACGGCGTCAAGGTGTACTCTGTCGAAGATGAAAAAGAAGAAAACATACTATATTAAAGTTCGTGCTTATGTAAAAGTGTCCGGAAAAAAAGTTTATGGAAAATGGAGCAGAAAAATAACCGCCGGTGCATGACAGGAAAAGTCAAACCGGCGGTTTTAGCGTTCCCGAGAGGATTCGAACCTCCGACCTACCGCTTAGGAGGCGGTCGCTCTA
>CAZGDT010000177.1:0-3543 GCA_964524245.1 uncultured Eubacterium sp.
CTGGTTTTTGCGTTGCATAATCTGTACTTTCTTTAGCTTGTGAATTAATAACATAGGTTTAATTCCATTCATTACGATTCCTCCTTGAAAAACTCACAGATTTTCTGATGAGTCATTATCAATCTATCTTTTTCGGGTAGTGTATCTTCTAAATACAGATAATCAAAGCGTTCGTATCCGAATGCTGTGTTATTCTGCTTTGAAAACTCCGTTTCCATAAAGTTTTTCTTGTCCTTAAACGTAGGATCTTTAGCATAAATCTCGCCCTTGGTTTCTACCACGATAATCTTATGAATTTTACCATCTTTACGCTTGATGATAAGGAAGTCGGGCATATAGATGCCGACATAACTCCATTTGCTTCCGTTCTTCTTATAGCACTTGATCTTAAACTCGGTCATAGCTCTGTCTCCGTTATAATAGACTTCCAAGCCGAAATTTTCGATTTCATCGAAAGATAACACTTCTTTCATGAAAGTCTGTTCAAATCCGCTATCGGTACGGTAGGGCAGGTAATGGAACGAGCGATCCTTGTTCTTATGAGAAGTGCTTTGAGCACGGAGTGTTGCTGCCATAGCTGCATTGCCGGATTCTTCAAGAAAACGGATGGTTTCTTCCATCTTGGGATCAGATTTCAGTTTTCCTTTATCATCCTTAATAATGTTTTCAACGACACTCTGTGTAGGATAATAGTCGTTTGGCTTATCGGTATAAACTTCAGGAGTGAAGTTTGCAATATTCAAGAGATTGGCTTCTTCGGGGATTAGTTTCTCGGTGGTGTTAAAGTCAAACTTATCGCAGAAGGCTTTACGGATGTTCGATTCTACCACTTTGCGATTGTATTTGGAACTGTAATAGCGGGAACCGTTCTTTTCGTAGGTGATTTTCTGATATACCGTATTTAATTGCTCGGCGTATTGCATCAGTTTGGCAACCGTGGGTAAACCAAATTCACCTTTCATAATGCCGTATATCCAAGAATAAAAGGTGGCGGGCTCAGTACCATACTCCGCATCATCAACAGTGATGCTTGTCTTACTTTCAGCCATTGAAAGATCTGTAGTTTTGATGATGCTGTCTGCAAGGCGTGCTGAATCAGCCGAAGCCACAATCGTGTTTGCAGGATCAGCCTTTTCGACAGTAAGGGTATCATAATTAATTTTGAGCTGATAAAAATCAACTTTAGGAAGCTTCAAATGTGCTGTGCGGTTATAACGTTTCAGTGGTGCTTTGCTATTATCAGCAGACGAAAATTCTTTGAGTGAAATGTGATGCTGTTGTTTAAGCTGCACATTCAACTTGTCGGCATTGCTCTCATTCAGATAAATTAGAGAGGTTTCGGGACTACCTTTTATCACCTGACGTAAGCAACGACAGGAAGTTTGCAAAACCATATTTGTGGGACAATCGCCCTCTTGAGATAAGGATGATACCTGTAAGGCTACGGCAGTCCCATCCTTCTTTACCAATCTGTACGAGAAGGACAATGCGAATTTTGGAAATAGACTTGTCCAAAATATCAAATTGCATTTGGCTGTCTGCAGGCATTTTATACTGCTTATTGCCCTTGTGGAATTTGAGAATTACATCTGTTCCAAGACTGTATTCCGCAACAATACGAGATACCAGCGGATATACTGTTTCCTCTAATTTTTCGATAGTTCCACAGTAAATACCGAGTTTAGCTGTTAAGCCATCAGCATAGATCGTGTCTTTATATGTATCAAGGAACTCTCTAACACCTTTCTCGATAATCAAACTGCTATCTGCAATATCTGCAATTTTAACGATAGGTCGTTTTAAGAAGTTGCCTATGCCATCGATAAGAGGATAATAGTAAACAATGTTTGTGATCTCAGCGGTGCCAACAGAAAGAGAATCTACGACTTTGAATTTTTCGACTTTTCCAAGATAAGGCGTGCCAGAAAAACCAATGACAGAGTTTACAGTATTATTCTGCGCCCATTTAGTTACAACGGTACGTAGTTTAATTTCGTCACTAACAGCGTGATGCACTTCGTCAATGAAGATGGACAGGGACGGGAGTTTTCCGATAAGGTTGCGGAGCTCGTTAGCTTGTCTATCTTTCTCATCATCGCTTTCTTCGAACAAACTGATCTGACCATTCTTCTCTTGAATACGGTCAAGGATAACCTTTTCGGCGTTAGTTACAGCGACCAAACCAAAAAGTTCGGAAAGCGGCTGATGATTAGCAATCTTTTGAACATTCGGGTTCTTGGTTTTGTTTGATTTGTTTGCAGTCTTTCCCTGATCCAATACTTCAAAGGAGATCATTCGCTTAATATCAGTTGCCGCAGGTTCAGGAATGATCCACGCAGGGTTAAAGTTTTGAATGGTTTTAAGACTCGGCACTACAGAGGACTTCAAGCCAGACGGTGCAAAAATGATAAAGTTATGAGCGAAAGCAGGGTTAGTAGGCTCGTTGAGAGCAAAATATAAATCAAGATAGATAAATGCTGCCATCAGATATGTTTTGCCTGCACCCATCGGAAGGCTGAACAGATAATCGGTATAGGAAACACCGTAAAAGGCAGTACGGAAGAAGCCGTCATAGTCAATGCTTGACGGATCTTTCTTAATTTGCTTTTCGAGCTTTTCGGAAATCTGTTCTCCTTTGTCGTTAGTCAAGCGAGCATATTCGAATAATGCCGTCGCCGCAGGGTTTTCCTCTAAGTATTCACGAGTTGCCGTAGATAACTCTATGTCGTTCAGATTGATAGAATTAAAGCAACCATATCTAAAAAGAAACTCCAATGGCTTACATTCACAACCGATTTTGAGGAACAGATAAACCTTGATAGCTTCAATCTGAGCATCTCTCATTTGCCCGGTTTTCTCTATATATTCAATTAAATTATGAACAGTGCATTGCTCGGAAGCATACCACTCTTTGCACTTGTTTTCTATCATTTTATAGAACATACTGTTTCTCCAGAAAATTTCATTTTACTTTTGTTTAAGATTATCGTGTTTCGTTTCATCGGATGACATTATTGGCTCATCTACAAATTCTACAATATCGGCAATATTACAGCCGAGGGCAATACATATCTTTCGGAGCGCTTCCATAGAAACATTCTCTCCTTTACGCAACTTTGTCATTGTACTTGACGATAAACCACTTGTTTTGTGCAAATCACCCTTGCTCATATCCTTATCGACGAGCAGTTTCCAGAGTTTTTTATAGCTTGCTTTCATTGTGTTCACCTCGTTATAAAATCTCTAACTTATATTATACACCTGAATATGACTTTTTTCAATATGGTTTCAATATTTTCGGTCAATTTCGACCGATTTACACGATTTTATCTTGTGTTATAGTGTTTTTGAGAAACTTGTGAATACTTCTGTGTTTTAAGAGTCACGTGAAAATCTTGACAAAACGCATCTTTTTTGCTATAATATAAATGGACGAAGACATCTAAGACATGCAGACACCTATACAAGTTCTTGCTTGACACAGGGTCTGCTTTTTTCATACAAAAACGAAAGGAATGATGCCGAACACAAACGCCAAAGACA
>CAZGDT010000178.1:0-3519 GCA_964524245.1 uncultured Eubacterium sp.
GTTCTTTTCTGTAGCAAATTCTTTTAACTCGACAGTCGTTTTTTCTATTTTTTCTGCTGATTCTTTCAATGCCTTATCCTGTTCTATCCGCAAATCGGATAACGTTTTGAAATTATCTCCCACCTCAATAGAGGACGCCACATCATCTTTCACAATATCAATCGTCTTCTTCACAATCCTTGCCACATCATCTATACCAAGCAGCCTGTTCTGAATCGGATGATAATTGTATAAGTCGAAATTATTGATATCCAGTCCCAAAAGACTTAAATCCAATGCGGTAACGCTGTACTTCGTTTGTACCTTGTTGTTCTGAACCAGGTATTCCATTCCTTTATTCAACAGATTGTTCGGAAGCGTTACATCATCAAACAGCACGTATCCGTAACGTATTCCGTATGTTTCGACTGCTTCCGTACTTTCAATATAGTTCACTCCGTTATTGACCGTTGATATATCCAATCTTTCTCCGGTTTCAATTCCCTCTTCGTCTTTCAGTTTACACCCCAATGGTATCAGCCTTGAGATGTATGACGTTGGATCATTTTCTCTTGTAATTGCCTGCATATTCCGTGATAGTGCAATCTCTGTTGTAAGATGTTCGCCAATCTCAATTAGATAATCCAAATATATTTTTTCGTCCACTACACGAAATTTGATTTCACCGCCTAACTTGTCTACCAGTTTGTTCTTCAGCGTATTCCACGAATTATCAATCTGAATCCCAAGATACAGGTTATCGTTCGGATCTGTGACCGTTACCTCTCCCATATACATTTTCTTGTAATCTTCCACCTGAGAATTGTGAACATCCAAAATGTATTGTAATAATTCCTTGACTTTCCAATTTTTCTCAGCAACATAAAGTTGCAGACTGTCACACAAAAATCCGAAATAACTCTCACACAGCACGTTTTTGCAAATCAATCCGCTGTTTTCCATCATGTCCTTGGAATACAGGACACGTCCCATGAACTCATACTTTGATGTTCTTGTATTCACCACACTGACTAATGTTTGCAAATCATATATGCTCTTGAATCCTGCGTTTGACGGCAACACTGTAAAGGAAAACGAATCAATCGCATTAATACCTTTTACAACGCTTCCGCTTTTCAATTTCTCTTTCAATCCATGAATCTGTATTGTCCGGTTTCCGTTTTTTATCTCAACAACATACATCAGAATACCTCCTCTGCAAATTCAATCGTAAAGATACCATTGGTTTCACTTGCCGTGACAGTAATTTCATTAATGCCCCTTTCCAACATGAATTTTTCACTGCTTATTGTTCCTGCTGCCATCGAAAATTCATTACCGGAAATTCGTATGGTAACCGGAACATCCGAAATCAATGTAGGAGTAATTCTGTGCGCTGATGGATTCTCCACGTTTATCGTTGCACTCTCTGAGGTTACGTTGATTGTATAGTGTTTCTTCTCATTGGAAATCTGGTATGGATAGGCTGTAAAGGTCACCGTTACCGTTGTTTTTTCTATATCCTCTTCATCTTCAAACGATATATCAGAGAACGTGGCCACAAAATGATGTCCTGTAATAAACGGATCATATAATTCTTCATTCATTACATTCATAACCCAGTTTTGAAATTCTATTTTTAGGTTCTCCAATTCTTCCGGTGTGTCTGCCACAATTTCTAATACATAACTGAGTTGTCTTTCTTCCCAGTATGTTTCACCATTGATGGATGAAAAGTCATAGGTCATATTGGAATAAGGAATTGTCTCTTTTACGGATTTCTTTTTCGGTGCTTCTATACTGCGCTTCATCACGCTTGCCTGATAATCATCATAGGAATACTGATTACCGATTCTCAATTGATCTAACATTTTGTCACCTCATTCCTATTCCAGCACCAGTCCACGACTTCTAAAATGACTGCGCAGACCGTTTACATCATCACTGGCACCGGCTGTTGTTTCTGCAATAGTTCGGTCATTGACTTTCAACTCTATCTTCCGGTCAGCTAAATCTTCTATGGCATCTACAAGACCGGTCAAATCTGCTCCTCGCTGTGTCCTCAGAATCGCATTTTCTATATATCCTTCCAAACGATCTATCGGAAGAATCGCCTCTGCTCCTGCCTCTCCACCTGCCATTACACGATTTCCATTCATTCCAAAAATCGTCGGTCTTGTCAAAATTCCACCTTTTGCATACCATTCTATCCCAAGAGACGGAATAGACCCCTGCAACAAATCCCCTATCTTCCAGCCTTTCGGTTTGATAGAAAAATGTGGTAATTTGATATTCGGAAATGATAATTTCGCACCCGTGAAAAATCCTTTGATAGTTTCTACAATGCTTTTTATCTTGTCCCTTGCTTTTTCTATCGGCTGTACAATGGCATCCTTGATTTTAACAAAGGTGTCCTTCACTTTATTCGCCGTATCAACTGCTGCCGCCTTCAATTGATCCCAATGTTCAATCACAAGGACAACTATCGCAATTACCGCTGCAATCGCTGCTACAATCCCAACGATAATCCATGTAATTGGATTTGCAAGAATCGCGCTGTTCATTGCCCATTGTGCCACCGTATATGCAGCAACAACAACTGTCAACGTCGTAAATGCAGCCGCCAGCACTCCAATCACAGAAACAATAATCTTCATTGCCGTCGGATGTTCCTGCATCCAGCTCAATGCATCCGTCATCGCTCCACTCACTTCTTCTACAGCCGGGAGAATTCCAACCAGTAACTCATTCTTCATCTCCTGCCATGCTGTCGTAACCGGTTCGATTGCTGTGGCCAGATTGTTTTCCACCAGAATCTGTTCCGCCGTTGCATCTTTTGCGTCCAGTTGAGCGGCAGAAGATTCTCTGTATTTTTCTGCTGACTCTCCATATAAAGCATTCAACGTCTCTGTAATCAGAGATTGTCTTTCTGCCTCTGTGTTGCATTCTGACAATGCGACATTGAAAGCATCTTCTGCTGTAGTCACATCCTCAGACATATACTTTGCAAACATCTGTGATGCCTCGGCACTCCAATTTAACGCATCAGCAAGCACTCCGGTTACCTGTCCCGTTTTAATCGTTTCATTAGAAGCCTCAGCAAGTCCTTCCACCGGCAGTGAATCCTGATAAGTACCCCATATTCCGGTTGTAATAGTCACCCATTTATTCAGTTCTTCCTGATTCGTCGCAATCTTGGAAATATGATTTGCGGTTTCAACTGCCCTGTCGTCTTCTCCAAACACTGCATACAGTTCTTTCCATGTCTTTGTTGCTGTTTCCTGCGAAAATCCCATTGTCTCAAAAGACGTAGTCAGCGTGGACATATCCTGCCTGATTTCACGCGTTTCTTCCGGAAGTGTCGCAAGCCACCCTATCAGTTCTTTTAGTTTGGATATCGCCCCCTGTATTGCATCAGACACTAAATCGGCAACAGCGCCTTTCATCACCGTAAACCCGTCTCCTGATTCCTCTGCCGTCTTTCCGGTTTTATCCAGTGTTTTGTCAAATTTATCAGCCTTATTCTCAGCCTGTGCCATT
>CAZGDT010000179.1:0-3514 GCA_964524245.1 uncultured Eubacterium sp.
GGCCTTTCGAACAGGGAAAATGGCATCTTCATGAAGCACGGAAGCGCCCATATAAGCCAGTTCGCGCAGCTCCATGTATGTAATGGTATGAATGACTTCGGGGTTACTGATGATACGGGGATCCGCAACCAGACATCCGGATACGTCGGTCCAGTTTTCGTATAAGTTGGCATTTACTGCTTTAGCGACAAGGGAACCGGTAATATCAGAACCGCCGCGGGAAAAAGTAACAACCTTTCCGTTTTTCATGGAACCGTAAAATCCGGGGATAACAGCTTTTTCTATGCGCCCAAGGTAGGTGGCGAGGAGTTCATTGGTTGTATCTGCATCTAAAGTGCCATCTTTGTGAAAACGGATTACATTGGCGGCATCGACAAATTCATAACCGAGGTAGTTCGCCATAATTTTTCCATTCAGATATTCACCGCGTGATGCCGCATACATGGAACCGGCGTGTTCCGTAAATTGCTTTCTTATAATTTCAAAATCTTCATCTAAAGAAAAATTTAGCTTCAATCCGTGAATGATTTCATTATAACGTTCTTTTATCTGATTCAGTTGTTTGTTGAATGCCTTGTTTTCTTCTGCCAGTTCATAGCAATGGTAAAGCATATCCGTAACTTTCCTGTCATCAGAGAATCGTTTTCCCGGTGCGGAAGGCACTACATAGCGACGGGAATCATCAGCACGGATAATGTCGCCGACTTTCTTAAACTGTTCCGCGCTGGCCAGAGAACTGCCGCCAAATTTAACTACTTTTTTCATGAAATATCGCTCCTATAATAATTGGTTTAGAATGTGTCATAAATGGACACACGAATATAGTAAACCACGTTTTTGGCTTTTTATCAAGTTTTTTCTTTCTGCTCTTGCGAATTTGCACATGAAAGTGGTAAACTGGAAGCGTTGCAGAAGAATGGCAGGGCATATGCTTCTTTGGGAGGTCATTATGGAAGAAATAACATTATATTCCATTCTCTATTATGAGAAAAGTGTTTTTAAGGGGAGCTATCGGGGGATGAATTTCCGCCTTGGAAAAACGGAAAGTGAAAAAACAAAAAAACTTACGGCAACAGCATGGAAGGGTCCGTTTATTCTGGAAAAGACAAATGAACAACCGGTAACCCATGATTTTGATTTTAGCAACGAAGGGGTTGCCGAAGCAAAAAAGTGGTTGGAAGAACAGCAGAAAAAGATATGTCCGGCAGAACAGCGGCAGGAATGATTTCGCTGTATCTGCCACTTGTAACTTTTAAGAAAACGAGTATAATACATTAATATGAAAAGAAAAGCAGAAATGCAAGGAGGAAAATATGACAAAGATTGATATTTTTTCCGGTTTTCTTGGAGCCGGAAAGACAACATTGATAAAAAAACTGATTCAGGAGGCTTTTCAGGGTGAGAAGCTTGTGCTGATTGAAAATGAATTTGGAGAAATCGGCATTGACGGCGGATTTATGAAAGATGCGGGAATTAATGTAACGGAGATGAATTCCGGCTGTATCTGTTGTTCTCTGGTAGGAGACTTTGGTACGGCACTTCAGGAAGTTTTGGAACAGTATAGTCCGGATCGTATTATCATTGAGCCGTCCGGAGTGGGGAAATTATCGGATGTCATTAAGGCTGTGGCCGGTGTTATGGAAAGCCGGACAGATGTTAAAATGAATGGTTATGTGACGGTGGCAGATGCGACGAAATGCAAAATGTATATGAAGAATTTTGGCGAGTTTTACAACAATCAGATAGAAAGTGCGAAAACAATCGTGCTCAGCCGGACAGGAAACATAAGTGAAGAAAAACTGGAGACGGCACTGGCACTGATACGTGAGAAAAACGAAAAAGCCTCAATTATCACTACACCGTGGGATGAAATTAATGGGAAACAGATACTTGGTGCCATTGAACAGAGTAATGCTTTTGAAGTTGATTTGATGGAAGAGGAGGATGTATGTCCGGAGTGCGGACATCACCACGACCATCATGACCATCATGAACATGGGTGCTGTCATGAACACCATCATGACCATGAACATGAATGCTGTCATGAACATCATCATGAGCATCATCATGAAGATGGGGAGTGTTGTTGTGGACATCATCATGACCACCATGATCATCACCATGCGGATGATGTATTTACCAGTTTAGGGATGGAAAGTGCTCATAAATACAGTGAGGAAGAGTTGACGGATATTTTGAAAAAACTCTCCGTGGAAAATAATGAATTTGGTAATATTTTGCGTGCTAAAGGAATTGTGCCTGCCGTGGAAGGCGAGTGGTTCCATTTTGATCTTGTACCGGGGGAATATGAGATTCGTCGTGGCAGTGCTGATTATACGGGGCGCATGTGCGTGATTGGAGCTGATTTGAAAGAATGTGAAATAAAGCAGTTATTTCACATTTAAAGACGGAGGGAGGATAAGTCTATGTTTGGCAATCGGGATATCCCTGTGTATCTGTTTACGGGTTTTTTGGAAAGTGGAAAGTCTACATGCTTTCAGGAAATTCTGGAGGAGGGCAATTTTGAGGACGGACTGAAAACGTTATATTTGCTGACAGAAGAAGGGGAAAAAGAAGTTGATGAAAATCTTTTGCGTTATAATAAAGCAGATGTGGTTATTATTGACGAGGAAGAAGATTTGACAGAAGACAGATGCAGGGAACTTGTAAAACAGTATAAGCCGGCACGGATCGTAATCGAAGTAAATGGTATGTGGGATATCTCAAAATTAATAAATGAGACCATTCCGGAGAACTGGGTAGTTGTTCAAACATTCACGACGGTGAATGCACAAACATTTATGATGTATATCAATAATATGAAGTCACTTTTGATGTCACATTTTCAGCAGTCGGATTTGGTGATTTTTAACCGCTGTTCCAAAGAAATGGATAAGGCGGCCATGCGTCGTAACGTAAAAGCGATAAATCGCAGTGCACAGGTTTTATTTGAATCCGAAGACGGTTCCGTGGAAAGCAATATAGAAGAGGAACTGCCGTATGATGTGTCAGCGGACAGGATAGTTTTGGAAGATGATGATTTTGGACTGTGGTATCTGGATGTCAGTGAACACCCGGAGAAATATGAAGGAAAAACGATCGTTTTTAAGGGGCAGGTGTATCGCAACCGAACCTTTCCGGATGACGCCTTTGTACCGGCCAGAGCGGCCATGACATGCTGTGCGGATGACATCGCAAAAATAGGATTCATCTGCCATCATAAAGATGCGTCCTCTTTTGCTCTCGACGACTGGGTTACGGTTACCGTAAAAGTAAAGCCCGAATACTCACGTAAACAACAGGCCCTCGTACCAATGCTGTGGGCCGACAAAATAGAAAAAACAACACCCCCAAAAGAAGAAATTGTATACTTTAGCTAGCTACAAGCATCGCAACAAAACCAATTTCGTAAGACGCGAGAGCTTGCTCTCAGGCGTCCTACGAAATTGGTTTTGTTATGAGGCGCCAGCCTCTATGAGGGGAGCCCCAGTGGGGCGAAGCGAATAGCGAGGCG
>CAZGDT010000180.1:0-3505 GCA_964524245.1 uncultured Eubacterium sp.
ACGGCATCTCTCAGCGGTCTGACCGTTTATCAGTCGTTCTGCCGTATCCATGGCAAGAGAAGCCATCTCGGTAATAGGAACGAAGCATGTTGTAAGCGGAGGGACACTGGCTTTGGCATCCTGTACATCATCAAAGCCGGAGATGGCAACATCCTGTGGAATATTATATCCCTGTAGTGTCAGTTCTTTCGTCAGAGAAAGTGCCATGTAATCATTGGCACATACAATTGCCTGCGGACGCACGGAAAGATTCATAAAATGTTTGGCGGCAGCGTCGGCATTGTTTTTCCAAAAATCCCCTTCGAATATGTACTCTTCCGGACAGGTCAGATGCAGTTTTTTCATGGTATCCCGGTAACGGTTAAGACGCAGAATGGAATCCGGGTGTGCATAAGGACCGGACATAAATGCAATCCGGGTAAAATGATGGTCTTCATAAAAATGACGTATCAGGGATGGAATGGCATCCGTATCATCTACCAGAATGTTGTAAAAACCATCGGTTTTTGAGCGGATACTGATAATGGGACAGTCTGCCCGTTCCCGAACAAGACGGAGAAATTCGCCAAAAGCTTCATCACTGTTGAATGTATCCGGACAAATCATCAGCGCATCCAGCTGTTCGAAAGGAATCAGATGAAAAATATTGTATTCACCGGTTGCGTTTTTGGTGTCTTTTCCATATATGGTAAAAGCAGAAAAAACAAGAAGATTATACCCTTTTTCCTGAGCCATATGAGAAAGTGTGTGCACAAGTTTTCCCTGATAATAACCGGTGATGTCGAATAAAATGATTCCTATTGTTTTGCGTCCGTTTAACATGGCGTCTCCTTTTTTGATTATTTTTCCAGTTCTTCTGAAAAAAGATATTGAATTAGTTTCCGGGCATATTCTCTGCCTTCCTCTGTTGCATTGGTGATGACAAAAAGGATGGGGTCTTTCGTTATCGGGGTACGATCAGAAAAAAGTTCCTGATAACGTTTACACTTATTCAGGTGAATGCCGCATATGGTTTCTTTTTTATCGTTCTGCCTGTAAAGATAAGGTTCCAAAATTTTTATTACTTCTTTGGAGAGAAGTTTTTCAAAATCTGTCATAAAACCATTTTTCATGTAACTGTCTTTTACATCTTCTTCCGAAGCAATCATGCAGTCTAAAGAGCTGGCAACCAATCGGCTGCTGATTTCGGATAAATCGCTTCCCGTGTCTGCTCCCATCTGCATGGCGACGTCCGAACGGGTATAGTAAATATAAAAGGATGCCTTGTTCTTTCCGCTTTCCATGCCAATGGATTCGGTAAAATCGTCGCTGAGTTTTGTCAGATTGCCATCCGTGACGGATTCGTTTAAAATGGCACATCGCATGTAAATGTTGGATTTGTTGATAAAGTCGACCCAGACAATATAAAAAACAACGGCTGCCACAGCCATAATAATTAAAACCGTAGGAAGATAATAGGTCTTAAAGTGTTCTCTTTTCTGTTTCCAACTCATTTGTTTCAGGCGTTCTTTTTCCGGAAGATCATCCTGTCTTTTCCGGTAAATGGAAGCGTCTTCCTTTAGTGAAGTTTTCTTTCCTTTAACGTTTAGAGCCATGTAAAAACCAGCCTTTCTATCGCCCTCTGTTATCCATGTTTATGCGGAAGAAGCGAACTGTGTACTTGTAACTTTTTTTTATTCATAGTATAATTTGTATACGAATTTATGTCAAGTGGCGCAAATAAACGAATGAATGGAGAAAAACATGAGAAAAATAGTGAATGAATTTAAAGAATTTATCAGTCGTGGTAATGTGATGGATATGGCCGTCGGTATTATTATCGGCGGTGCATTTACCAATGTGGTTTCTTCTCTGGTGAAGGATATTATTAATCCTTTTTTGGGATTGTTCGGACGGATGAATTTTGACCGGCTCAGTTGGAACATAGTCGGAGACGTTACATTGAATTACGGGAGCTTTCTGACGAACATATTAAATTTCCTGATTATGGCTGTTGTCGTATTTCTGATTGTAAAAATCATGAATACCGTGACGGGGCGTTTTACGAAAAAGAAAGAGGGCGAAGAGACGGCAACAACCAAGGTCTGTCCTTATTGCAAAAGTGAAATTGATATAGAAGCCAGCCGTTGTCCGCATTGTACATCGGAATTGGAAATCTGACAGAATAAAATGTATAATAACTGCCGCATTGCAGACACTAGACAAAAAGCTGAAAAAGGAGTGCGTAGTGTGAAAAAGGCGGGCAGTGAGAAAGGTGTTGTCCTGGCGCCGTTATCCGGAGAGGTGATTTTGCTTCGTGATGTTCAGGATGACGTCTTTTCAAAGGGAATATTGGGAGACGGAGTAGCAATTGTTCCAAAAGACGGAAATATTTATAGTCCGATTGACGGGGTAGTGGATTCCGTGGCGGATACGAAACACGCATTTGGTTTTCGGTCGGATGCCGGATTTGATGTGTTGGTTCACGTGGGAATTGATACGGTAAATCTGAAAGGTGAGGGGTTTAAGGTTTATGTTTCGCCGGGACAGTCTGTAAAAGCGGGAGAATTGATAGCGGAAGTGAATCTGGCGCGGCTGATGGAAAAAGATATTTCATTGGTTACGCCGGTTATTCTTTGTGGAAACGAAGAAGATATTGCACTAAG
Organism: uncultured Eubacterium sp.; assembly: GCA_964524245.1. GTDB lineage: Bacteria > Bacillota > Clostridia > Lachnospirales > Lachnospiraceae > Eubacterium_F. Next base: position 2,646 of record CAZGDT010000180.1, read on the forward strand.
AATGTCGTGCGGGGAAGTGACGGCAGGAAGGGATGAGATATTTCGGCTTGCGCTTAAAGATGAAAAGGAAGAAGTCGGGGAAGAAGTATCGAAAACGAACGAAAAAAAGAAGGAAAGTAAACGAAGCGGCCGGATGAGGGGATCCGGGTTTGATTTTTTGCAAAAATTAGGCAAAGTATTGATGGTTGTCATTGCCGTTATGCCGGCAGCCGGATTGATGATTAGCCTGGGAAAACTGGCGGCGATGGCTGCCGGTGATGCCGGTGTGGTTCTCACCGCAGGAACAGTGATGGAGAATATCGGATGGGCCATCATCAATAATCTGCATATTCTTTTTGCCGTTGCAATTGGCGGTTCATGGGCGAAAGAGCGGGCAGGAGGGGCATTTGCCGCTCTGCTGGCTTTCGTATTGCTTAATAATATAACGGGACAGATTTTCGGAGTGACGACAGAGATGCTTTCGGATGCGGAAGCGGTAACGCATACTTTATTCGGACAGGAGATTGCCGTCCAGGGATATTTTGTTGATGTACTGGGGGCGCCTGCTCTGAATATGGGAGTTTTCGTTGGCATTATATCCGGTTTTCTCGGTGGCATTATTTACAATAAATACTATAATTACAGACGTCTGCCGGATGCATTGTCTTTTTTTAACGGCAAACGTTTTGTGCCGCTTGTGGTAATATTTTGGTCTGTAATTGTGGCATTGCTATTGTCTGTCGTGTGGCCGCTTGTACAGATGGGAATTAATGCATTTGGTGTGTGGATTGCCGGTTCCTCACAATCTTCGCCCGTCCTTGCTCCTTTTATATATGGACCATTGGAACGTCTTTTGCTTCCCTTTGGTCTTCATCCTATGC
>CAZGDT010000181.1:0-3490 GCA_964524245.1 uncultured Eubacterium sp.
AATTATCATAAGCCTCCTGATTATTCTCAGCATAAATCTGAATCCAGCCGGTATCTCTCGCCCCCATACCATCGGTATGGTCACAGTTAATATTAATCGGACCGGATAATGTACGATTCACTAATGCTAAAACAAGCGGCATACGATTTGATGCTGCTAACAATAATTCTTCCCACATCAACGCCAGACCGGCAGAAGAAGTGGCAGTAAGGCTTCTCGCTCCTGCTGCCTCAGCACCAATCGTCGCACTCATGGAAGAATGCTCACTCTCAACGGGAATAAATTCTGTATCCATCTCCCCATTCGCTATATAAGTTGACACCATCTGCGGAATCTCTGTCGATGGCGTAATAGGAAATGCCGGCATAACATCCGGATTTATCTGACGAATAGCAAATGCCACCGCCTCATTTCCTGACATACGTTCTTTTATTGCCATTAGATATTCCCCTCCTTCATCTCAATCGCATCAAACGGGCAGACTTTTTCGCATATGCCGCACCCCTTACAATGATCATAATCAAATTCAAGACGCTTGCCGTCTTTTACCGGAATGCAGCTGTCCGGACAGACGGGAGCACAAAGCAGACAATGTTTGCATTTGTCAGCAATTAAAATCGGTGTATTCGTGCGCCATTCTCCGGTATTAAACAGTTTTGAAGTGGCACTGTTAAAAACCTGCAGCCCTTCTGTCAGTTCCTGATGGGGTGTACTCTCCGTTATTTTTGTAATATCTGTTCTCATATACTAAGCCTCATCTTTCTTTATATCTTCTTCTATTTTATCAAATGCACGTTCCAATGCCTGCATATTACCGTCGATGACTTCCGGCTTTTTCGCAAATTTATGTTGATAAGAATTACGCATTTCATGAATGAAAGTCTCTCGCTCCATTACCCGGCTGACGGCAACCGTTGCTGCCAGCATTGGCGAATTTGGAAAATTCTTTCCCAACGTTTCTACAGAAATCCTGCGGGCATCCAATGTATATACGCGTCCCTTGTATCCTCGGAGTTTCGGCACAATTTCTTCACGCTCTTTCGGAGTATTGATAATAATGGCTCCTTCTTCTTTCAAACCTGCTGTTACATCTACTGAATCTAACAGAGTTTCGTCTACTACTACTACATAATCCGGCGTATAAATATTAGAATGCACGCGAATCACATCTTCACTAATTCGATTGTAGGCAGTAATAGGTGCCCCCATACGCTCCGGACCATACTCCGGGAATCCCTGCACATTGCGTCCGGTCTTAAATGCTACATCCGCCAACAAAAGAGCTGCTGTTTTCGCACCCTGACCGCCACGTCCATGCCATCTGATTTCTATTCCGTTCTTCATAACGTCCTCCTTTTGCATTTTTGCTCAGCATAGTTTATTATAACGAAGTTACAGAAATTGTAAAGAGAAAATGATTAATTTTCTTCAACTGTGAGTTGAAAACATTTCATCTCTTGTGCTTCTTTTTTGAAAAGTGGGTTGGAATAACCGAAAAAATATTGTATACTAAAGGAAGTCTGATAACAGAATGGAGAAAACAATGGTTAAACGTTATTATGTTAGCATTTCAAAGTTACAGCCGGGAATGCGAATTGACCAGTCAATTATAGATCGCATGGACCGCGCTCTGGTTGCCCGCGGTTCCATCCTGGATGATTATATCATTGAAGGATTGAAAAAACGCGGAATCCGCGGCGTATATGTAAGTGAGGGAGAAGAAGATCCGGAACCGGAGACTGCCGAACCGGTACTCCCGCCTTTTGTGCGTCATAAGATTGAAAAAAACCGCATTGAGGACCCTGTTAAGGTTCAGCTTTCAGAAAGTGTGAAAAAACGTGTGTCGGAGGGAATTCAATACCTGTATACTAATGCGGATTCTCCACAATTTGCGGACACTTCCGCCAAAATAACAAAAGACCTGATGCGCGCCATTGACAGCAATTCTGCGCTTGCCGTGGACATAAGCACTCTGAAAACCAGCGATGAATATACTTTTAAGCATAGCGTTGATGTAGCAACCATGTCCATGATTATAGCCCGCAATCAAAAAATGTCGGAACAGGATGTATATCACATTGGCATCGCCGGACTGCTTCATGACATGGGCAAGTCCAAAATCCCCTCTGAAATTTTGAACAAACCGGCGCGCCTTACGGACGACGAGTTTGCAATTATGAAAAAACACTCGGAATTGGGTTACATGATACTGAAAGACAAAAAAGATTTTAATGATGCGATCTCACTTGCTGTGTTACAGCACCACGAAAAGATGGATGGCAGCGGTTATCCTTTCGGCTACAAAGAAGACAAAATTATTCCTTACGCCAAAATTCTCTCAATTGCTGACGTATATGACGCTCTTGTGACGGAACGTCCTTATAAAAAATCTCTCTCACAGCGTGTTGCCGTAGAAATGATTATGTCCATGTCCGGCGAATTGGATATTACAGCCATGCGCAGTTTTTTGGAGAGCGTTATTTTGTACCCCGTCGATTCTACCGTCTCGCTGAGCAACGGCGAAACGGCTCGCGTTGTTGAAAACAAGGTCAATTCTGTTCTGCGTCCCACGGTAGTCGGACTAAAAAGCGGTATTGTTTACAATTTATCTGAAGATATTTCTTGCGCCAATATTGTTATTTTATAAAAAAGGGAATCCATCCTCCGGCAGATTCCCTTTTCCATAATTATTCTGTTAATCCGTCATTCGCACACTGGTAATAATCGGCTGATTTTCCTCCGAGACCGTTCCATTGGCATCTTCCACCTCTGTGTCCTCACAAATCTTATCAACGATTTCCATTCCCTTTGTCACCTTGCCAAACGCGGCATATTCGCCATCCAGGTACGTACCGTCCTCATGCATAATGAAAAACTGTGAACTGGCACTGTCCGGATCCGTAGAACGTGCCATGGATATGACACCTCTCTTGTGAGAAATCTTATGCTCTACTCCATTTGAAGAAAACTCTCCCTTGATATTTTCATCGGAACCGCCGGTACCGTTTCCAAGCGGGTCACCACCCTGAATCATGAAGCCGGATATAATACGGTGAAATGTCAGATTATCGTAAAACTTTTCATTTGCCAGTTTGGCAAAATTCTGTACTGTTATCGGAGCAGTATCCGCATCCAACTCGACTTCAATAGTGCCATAATCCTTCACTTTAATCTTAGCATGATGTGTTCCGGAAGAATAGTCTGCATCTGTTTTCGCCGGTTCCTTTGCTTCCTTTGTTTCTTTTGTTTCACTGCCACATGCGGAAAGCCCGGCAATCATCATGGCCGCCACAAGCAAATAGGTAATTATTTTCTTCATTTTTAGAATCTCCTTTCATAAAAAAGGCTACGCATATGCGCAGCCTTCTTTAATGCTGGTAACCGGAATCGAACCGGTACGGGTATCACTACCCACAGGATTTTAAGTCCTGGGCGTCTGCCAGTTCCGCCACACCAGCATGATATAAATATCACAGAAGCAGTCAATCCT
>CAZGDT010000182.1:0-3470 GCA_964524245.1 uncultured Eubacterium sp.
ATACCGTAGTTATTGCTCTCAATCTTCTTCTGTGCGCGTTCAATCGCTTTGTTCAGCATTTTATGCTGAATCTGTTCGCCTTCCGGCATCCCCAGTGAATTAAACATCTGCATGAGATTCTGGGAGCCAAACAGACGCATCAAATCGTCTTCCAGCGAAATATAGAACTTCGATTCACCCGGGTCGCCCTGACGTCCGGCACGTCCGCGCAGCTGATTGTCAATACGCCTGGATTCATGGCGTTCGGTACCGATAATTTTCAGACCACCAAGTTCTGTCACACCTTCACCCAACTTGATATCCGTACCACGGCCTGCCATGTTGGTGGCAATCGTGACGGCACCGGCCTGTCCCGCATCAGCAACAATCTCCGCTTCCATCTCATGGAATTTTGCATTTAAGACTTTATGTGAAATTCCACGTTTTTTCAACATCTGCGAAAGTTCTTCCGATGCGTCAATCGTTATGGTGCCAACCAATACCGGCTGCCCCTTCTCATGACTTGCTTCAATATCATCCACAATCGCATTCAGTTTTTCGCGTTTTGTCTTGTACACGGCATCATTATGGTCAACACGCTGTACCGGCAGGTTTGTGGGTACTTCCACGACATCCATACCGTATATTTCACGAAATTCTTTTTCCTCTGTAAGTGCCGTACCTGTCATACCGCACTTTTTCTCGTATTTGTTGAAGAAGTTCTGAAAAGTAATCGTAGCAAGTGTTTTACTTTCACGTTTTACTTTCACGTGTTCTTTCGCCTCAATCGCCTGATGGAGTCCGTCTGAATAACGGCGCCCCGGCATAATGCGGCCTGTAAATTCATCAACAATCAATACTTGGTCATCTTTTACCACATAATCCTTGTCCAAATGCATCAATGCATGTGCACGCAGGGAAAGATTGACACAGTGCTGTATTTCCAAATTTTCCGGATCTGCCAGATTCTCCAGATGGAAAAATCTCTCCACCTTCTTAATACCCTGTTCCGTTAAATTTACTGTTTTTTCTTTCTCATTCGCAACATAATCACCGGTTTCATTGTTGTCCTCTTTCATGATGATATCCATCTTAGACAACTCTTTCTCCGTACCGCGTTTTAACTGGCGAACCAGATTGTCGCAGGCCTCATAAATCTTGGTTGACTTGCCACTGGAACCGGAAATAATTAACGGGGTTCTCGCCTCGTCAATAAGCACGGAATCCACCTCATCCACAATTGCGTAGTTTAATTCGCGCTGTACCAGCTGTTCCTTGTAAATAACCATATTGTCACGAAGATAATCAAATCCCAACTCGTTATTCGTGGCATACGTAATATCACAATTGTAGGCTTCTCTTCTTTCATCATTATCCATATTATTGAGAATTACACCTACCGTCAGCCCAAGAAATTCATGAATCTGGCCCATCCACTCCGCATCACGCTTTGCCAGATAATCATTAACGGTAACGATATGCACGCCTTTTCCTTCCAGTGCGTTCAGGTAAGCAGGAAGCGTTGAAACCAGCGTTTTTCCCTCTCCTGTACGCATCTCCGTAATACGTCCCTGGTGAAGAATCACACCGCCGATTAACTGTACACGGAAATGACGCAAACCAATCGTTCTCTTAGAGGCCTCCCGGACTACGGCATATGCTTCCGGCAAAATATCATCCAGCGTTTCCTTTTCGGCCAGTCTCTTCTTAAATTCCGCCGTTTTTTCTCGCAGCTCCTCATCGGACAACTTCTCCATTTCCGGTTCCAGAGCCTCAATTTTGTTCACAATCGGAATCACGCGACGCACTTCACGCTCACTGTGTGTTCCGATAACTTTACTCAATAAGCCCATTTCTTCACTCTCCAATAGTTATTCTGTCAGAAATCATAAAGACACGACTTCAATATGTTATTCTACCATTACTTGAAAAGGATTGCAAGATTCGCTTCTATTTTTCCAAAAAAAATAAGGTGTGACCCACCTCGGGTCACACCTTCTATCTGTCATACGATTCTAAAATTCCGGTTCAATCAAACCATATGTATTGTCTTTTCTTTTGTATACGACATTAACTTCGTCCGTTTCTGAATTACGGAATACAAAGAACGAATGTCCCAACAGTTCCATCTGCACACAGGCTTCCTCCGGATCCATAGGCTTCATCGCAAATTTCTTTGAACGAATAATGGCAATCTCTTCTTCATCATATACATCTTCATCTACAAATGCCTTGCTAAGCTGTGCCACATTCTGTTCTTTGTGTATCAGCTTATTCTTATATTTGCGAAGCTGCCTCTCAATCACTTCTTCTACCAGGTCAATGGATACATACATATCCGTGCTCGTCTCTTCTGCACGGATAATAGAACCTTTCATCGGTATCGTAACTTCAATCTTCTGACGATTCTTTTCCGTGCTCAATGTTACGTGAACTTCCGTCGAATCATTGAAGTATCTTTCCAGCTTGCCAATCTTTTCCTCTACCGCTGAACGTAACCCTTCTGTTATGTCAATATTTTTTCCGCTAATTACTAAATTCATAATGCTCAGCTCCTTTGCCCATAAGTTTCAAGATATCCTGTCATATATCAGGGAGTATCCTGTACGTTTATTATACACTAAAAAGCCCTCTTCGGCAACATAAAAATCTTCAAAATATCCAAACATTTCCACGTTGTCATTGCAAGTTGTCATACAACTCGGCGAATTGTTCATTTTAAGAAATCATGCTACATACGTCTACTATTATTGTTGATAATGTTCACAACTTTGTTGACAAGTCGAATATATCGCAAAACTGTCATTTCAAATGTTCATAATTATGTTTTGGATTTCAGACTACATATGTCGACGTACGACCGTTCGGTTTTTAATTGTATGACTTCTTTACCCCAGCACTCTTCTTGCACAATACGGCTTGCGGTAATACATGCTGCTCGTCGTAATTCCCGTACGCGGATTACTTGCATGAACTACTCTTCCGCCGCCTATGCACAACGCAACATGATTTACCCGACCGCCACTGGCGTAGAAAATCAGGTCACCCGCTTTTGCCGCAGACGGACTTATTTTTTTACCAACGTTTGACTGCTCTCTTGATGTTCGAGGCAGACTAATTCCAAATTTCTTAAAGATAGACATCGTAAATCCGGAACAGTCCGTGCCGTGAGTCAGACTTGAACCTCCATATACATAAGGATTTCCTACAAACTTCAATGCATACGAAGCGATTGCTGAACCGTCACCGCTTCCCAGTGCACTTCCGCCGGAAGAACTGCCGCCCGAGCCGCCGCTACCACCGGAACTTCCACTGCTTCCGCCGCTTCCGCCGGAACCGCTGCTGCCACCCGAACTGCTGCCGCCCGAGCCGCCGGAGCTTCCATTTTTTCGTCCGCTGCTTCCGCTATTTGAAGATGGTTTCTTTGTCGAGCTTTCCTTGTGCCCTGAAGAATTGCTGCCTGAAGAGTTACTGCTTGAAGTATTTGCCTT
>CAZGDT010000183.1:0-3467 GCA_964524245.1 uncultured Eubacterium sp.
CCTGCGTATCCGCCTGATAGAATCCGCTTACCGCATTCACCGATTTCTCCGCCAATGTATGATCTGCCTTTGCGGTTGACAGGGAAAGCAGTGCAAAAATTATAAAACATAATACAGCAAATATCGTCAGAATTGAACTCGCACCAACACTTGTAAAAGATATTTTTCTTTTTTTCATGAACTTACTCCTTTCTGCCAGGCACCTTCCATGGCAAAAATTTTCTGTCCCTCCTTATCCTGTACACAAACAGACGCTTTCTCCAGATAATCCGTCTTCTCTTTCAGAAGCAGAACAACAGTCATATCGTCTTCTTCATAAAAAATCCGCAAACCATCCGGTGTTCTCTCACCTTCTAATTCCTCCAAAACTTTATCAAAATCCCCAAAATATGTTTTGCAGCATTCCATAACTTCCTGCGCATGAGACGCCGCATTGTTTTCTTTCTCTCCCTGAACCGATAAATTATTCGAATATACAAAAGCCTGCAGGCATACAGCCGCTGCCAATGCAAAAACAAAAATCATAATTATCTGTTCCATCAAAGCCAGTGGTGCTTTACTTTTCTCATATCTCATGATGTCTCCTCTCTTTCGCCACAGCGGAGTCCTACTGTTGCTTCACCGATTCTTCCCTCTGCATCTTTTGATATGATGCGTATCCTGTTATCGTTCTTTTCAAAAGACAATCCTTTCGCTTCCATCACGGGAATTCCATCCTGAGGTTCAAGCTCTGCTTCTGTCGAGGAAAACAGCTCATATATTTTCCCCTGATAATAATAAAGTCGTAATTCAAAAAGAATCCCGTCTATTTCCTCATACATATGTAATGTCTCTACGTCATCTTCCGATTCCGGAGAAGCAAATCCACCGATTTTTACGGCATCCATACAATCATTCTGGCGAATTTGGGCACAGATATAAGACGCGATAATCCTCTCATTATAGGAATCATTATCACGCTCAACCAGGCTTTTATATTGATTGGCTCCCAATGCCAAAACTGCCACGACTGCTACAGCAAAGACAGCAAACAGCACGAGAACAAAAGCATTTTCAATACTGTGTTTTTGACTGCTTTTCTTCATTACTTATCCACCAGCTCCTGATTTTCCATAACTGTAATTTCCGGCATCATATTCCTGGCATATGCCTCATAGAATACCGTAAAACGGGATTCATCAATCTGAATTCCGTAATTGTCCTTTAAATACTGTATTGTAGGCGGGTAGACTCCCTCTGTCGCATAGCAGGTCAGTGTCGCTTTCCGAATGGAGTTTTCCAACTGCTTCAGACTCTCTGCTTCCTGTCCGCGATTCATCTTCATGGCTCCCACATAAAGGCAGACAACTGCCACTGTCAGTACAGCAGATAATGCCAAAATTTTGATGATATTAATACTTCTATGCTTTTTCATTTCCTTTCGTCCTATCCAATCGAAGACATGATATTAATCAACGGCAGCATCACGGCAATCAAAATAATGCCGACCAAAATCGATGTTATGATTACAATAGTAGGTTCAATTTTCCCTACCTTCCGCTCAATTTCCAACTGTACCCGGTCATCCATCCGTCGGGAGATTTCTTCCATTGCCGTATCCGACATCCCGCTTTTCGCGCCTAAATCCAAAATGCGGCAAAATGCGGCATCAAGAATCTGATTCTCACGGAAACACCGGGCCATCGGTTCACCTGATTCCAGCATTTCAAGACATTTGGCATATCGTTCTCTCGTTTTAGGAACAGCATCCTGAAACAACATGGCTGTCTGAAATGCTTCTTCTGTATTTAATCCACTCAGCATCCCCATCGCCATGGCAGATGCAAATCGCGCTTCACCAAGTCTGCGCGTTATTCCAAAGCCGCCAAATAATCTCTTATAAACACCCGCAGCAAATCCTCTGACAGTCCTGCTGCACCCTGCGATGACGGTGATGACAACAACCGCACCTACAATCAGACAAAGTACCGGCATGGCATCGCCAATCCAGTTGCCCAAATTCAGCAGTACTTTCGCTGTCCCACCCATAGTGCCGCCAAGCTGCTCGTATACCTGATTAAAAATCGGCAGAACTTTCACAAGAAGCACCACGATAATTACCAGCATCAGAATCATCAGAATCAGAGGGTACAATAAAGCACTCCGAATCTGTGACGCCAGTTGAACCTGTCTGTCATAATACTCAGAAAGAGCCTGAAAAGACTGCTCCAGACGCCCGGACTGTTCTCCTGTCTCGATCATGTCTCCCACATATTTCGGGAAACCTCCCGTCTCCCTTACTGCCTGTGAAAATGTTTTTCCTTCTGCCAGCGAATCAGCCAGATGACCTAAAAGCTTTTTCGCCTTTTTATCATTCTCATCCTCAATCAGGAGATATACGCCGTCTTCCAATCCGATACCGGCATGCAGAAGAAGCGACATCTCCAGGCAGAAAGATGAAACATATTCATTGCTCAATGTTTTCCTGCTCATTTATACTCTACCTTCCCCCGGTTAGTAACTCAGTTTTTCTTTGTAATTTTTACCATTGCCAATGTACTTCATAATTGCTTTACTGGACTTACTGCTGGAAGCAAATGTAGGATCCATCAGCTTCCATTTTTTTCCGTTAAAATAAATCATCTTGGAAATACGTCCTTTTTTTCTTGAATAAACATTAATCCACGCATGATAAGCATTGCCGGTGTATCCGACAACCAGCTTGGTCGGAACCCCCTGACTGCGAAGCATCGCTGTCATAATGGCCGCATAATCAAAGCAAATGCCTTTCTTCTTTTTGTATACCTGGTTCAGATTCGGCACATATCCCGGCTTCACGGAAGCCGCCTTCTTTTTGTCATACTTAAAATTCTTAATAACATAGTTGTAAACCTTTTTCACCTTCGCCAAATCATTTTTACAGCCGCGTGTAATGGAGGCCGCTTTCTTCACTGCTTTCGTTTTTTTATTATAATTAACAAATTGATTCGGTCTTACGTATGGTCCGAACTGATCTGCCAATGTCACGTCCAGTTCCAGTGTCATCTCAGAAGCATATCTGCCGCTCACTTCGTAAAGGAGATAAATATGATAAGAACTGTTCCCTTCAGTCAGCGGAATAATCTGGTACTTACCAACAGTCAGCGTATATTTGTAACCGTCATTCAACGCCTGATTCCCCGTCGTCACAACACACTTTAACGTCGGTCCCAACGCTTTCTTAAACTTCACCATAACATAACCGTCCTGCGAATTCGAATAGTCTATAATACAATTCTTACTCTCCTTCACCTGCTCTCCGGAAGCCACGGTAGGATAAATAACCGTCTTCGCAGAACTTCTGACAGCCGGATTCATTGGACACCCGGTCAAAATAAGAACGAAACTAAGAAAAACCCCCATTAATTTTCTTTTTTTCATGAAACACACTCCTTTCACAGTCTGACTACCTACATTCTAACACTTTAGGAGAAAAAAATAAAGTATCG
>CAZGDT010000184.1:0-3464 GCA_964524245.1 uncultured Eubacterium sp.
TTTATTCTTATCATGATTGCTGTTATACTTTTTTTGGGGAGAGGTGGAAAAGTAGCTGCCGAGGGCGGATCTGTTTATAAAATAAAAAGTTATGATACCGTCCTTATTAAAGATGGAGACACTCTTTCTGCTGTTGCGGAGAGCTATGCATATGAATACTCATATTTTTCGGGGGATGATTATCAGAAAGCAATTGTTACCTTTAATAATTTGTCTTCTGAGTATATTCAGGCAGGGACATACCTTTTGCTGCCACAGTATAAATAATTTGCAAAACAAACTCGAATCCTGTATACTTTTTGTATATATGACAACTTTCTGTCATTTCATTTTACTATACTTTCGATATCATAAATAAAACAGGAGATGAGTTTGTTATCATGCATAAACATAATAAGCATTTATTATTATATTCATTTATTCTTTCTTTTGCTGTATTTGGTATTGCCTTATTTAATACAAATGCAACTGCAAATGCGGCTTCAAAAGGGTTGAAAATCCGATATAACGGTAAAACATACCGAAATAAGTCAAAAAAACTTACGGTAAAATATAATGGAAAGAAGATATCTAAGAATTCTTATAAAGCTATTTTAATAAAAAAGAAATATATGGTTTCCTATAATGATATTTTCAAGACGGGAATTAATGCAACATGCAAATATTCAAAAAAGACAAAAAAGTTATCACTGACAGCAAATGGTTCCACTTTGAAAATGACAGTTGGGAAAAAGACTGCATATCTAAACGGAAAAAAAGTAAAATTACCGGTTGCTCCTCTGTCAGTTCGTTATGTTGCAAAAAAGAAAACAAAAATTCTTGTACCGGTGAACTATGTTGCCGAAGCTTTGAACTATTCCTACAAAAAGACCGGAACGACGATTTGTCTCAACGAACCGCTTTCTTTAACTGTTGACGGAAAAACAGTTTATTATACGGGCGTTCAGGGAAATGTGTATTATAATCATAAACAATATACTCTTTCCACACTTCCTGTTATTAAACTTTCCGGGAAAATGTACCTTCCGGCAGAAGAAGTTCTTAAGTCTGTTATGGGATTAGATTATTCTTATCAGACTTCAAATGGAGAGTTGGAAATTTCAAATGATGACCTGGATTATTACTTCTGTGCTTCTGTAAACTCTACCAAAGCAATACTAAATAATAAAAACATTACTTTATCTTCGCCAATCAGGGTGATACGTAACAACAAGACAAAAAAAGAGGTGGTATGTATTCCGGCTGCTTCCGTTATGAAGCATTTGAACTACTCTTATTCATGGGATAAAGGAACAGCAAATTGTCAGATTCAAAGCAAAGAATTTTTTGACTGGGAAAAGAATGGTGGTTCTCCTTCACAGACTTCCCCAAATAATTCTTTGAATCATTTTTGCGCTTACTATCAGGAACAGAATGGGACGGGAGCCATATCATTCCAACTTACGGGAACTGATGCAAATATATTAAAAACAGTGACGGTTAAACGTGATTCAAATGTTATTACGCTTTCAATTCCAAGCTCAAAGTATAATTTGAATAAGAACCTGTTTCAAAATTTCGGTGAAATAATAAAAAAAATGGAGGTAGTTGAGAAAGATTCAACAGTTACAATAAGTTTTACCTGTGAAAATGTTGCCGATTATTCTTATATAGTACAAAACAAAGTATTGGAAATCAACATCCTTTATACCTACGGAACAAATGATGGAAGTGTAACCGGTTATTCTCTTTCGATTCCAAAGCCGGACGGAATAACAATAGCAAATGTATCTAATCAGGATTTGTATCAGAACAAGAAATTTCAGATTATTATAAGCGGTAACCATACTGTATTTTATCAAAGTCATCCAATCGTAATAAATAATAGTCATGTAAAAAATATTACGACATCTGTTAGTGGAAATAATACGGTGATAACGGTTACAACCTCATCCCTGATGGGATATAAGATATATGAACAGGGAAATAACCTGGAAGTAAAAATTGCAGCACCAAGGAACATTTATAAAAATATTGTTGTATTGGATGCCGGACATGGCGGAAAAGATCCGGGGGCGCAAAACAAAGGAACGAATGAAAAAGACTTGAATTTTAAAATAATTTATACATTGATGAAAAGTTATTTTTCAGGCAATGCACCTGATATTAAAGTATACTGGACAAGAACATCGGATACCTATATTACACTTGCAAATCGTGCGGCATTTGCAAAATCGGTGGGAGCTGATGCTTTTATCAGTCTTCATATGAATTCCGCGTCCAAGAGCTCGGCAAATGGTACAGAAGTATATTATTCCGTTTCAAATAACAAGTCAGGATTTGGTGGGATTACCAGTAAAAAAATGGCAAATCTTTTTCGCACACAATTATTAAAGGATTTGCATACATCAAATCGTGGAACAAAAACAGCAGCGTATTACGTCTTAAAGCATAATACAGTGCCGTCTATTCTTATTGAATTAGGCTTTATTTCAGGAAGTACGGATTATGCAAAATTAACAAGTTCTTCCTTTCAAAAAACAGCAGCAAAATCCATTTATACCGGTATTACATCAATGTTTCAGACATATAATACCGGCAGATGATTTTAATCCCTTCTAAGTTTTACGGCAGATGCGGCTCTTCGTTTACGATCTTCTTCGAGGGCCGCATAATGCTTTCTTGTTGTATTTACGTCATTGTGCCCTAACACTTCAGCCACAAGATAAATATCGCCTGTTTCACGATATAAATTTGTTCCATAGGTGCTTCTGAGCTTATGTGGTGTAATGTGTTTGATGGTAGTAACATGTCTGGCGCAGTCTGAAACAAGGTTTTCCACTGATTGTACACAGATACGGCGTCTTTGAACAGATAAAAACAGAGCATGCTCATGACCTTCTTTTGTAACAATGGTTTTTCGCTCTGCATAATAATCATATAAGGTTTCAGCAACTTCATCACCAAAATAAACAAAATCTTCTTTTCCGCCTTTTCTCATTATTTTTATCCGATTATTATTAAAATCCAAATCTTCAAGGTCAAGACCAACGCACTCGGAAACACGAATGCCGGTACCAAGCAGAAGAGTGAAGAGTGCCAAATTACGTGTCTTATTTTTTTCAAAATAAACCTTTTTCATACCGATCATATCATTACCACCGTGTTCAACATAGTCCAATAAATTAGCTGTTTCATCCGGATCTAATCGGACAATTTCTCTTTTATGTAATTTGGGCATGTCAACAATGACGGTTGGATTATTATGAATGAGTTCACGTTTATAATAGTAATTAAAAAAACTACGTAATGTTGCAAGTTTTCTATGAAGACCACGTTCATTATTTGTACGAATTGCTCCTTCGGAATCTTCATAATATTTCAAATATTCTAAAAATTCTTCAATGTCAATAGGTGTTAAATGTTCTAAATCATCTAAACGAAAATTAGAAATGTTATCTTTAACATTAAAGAATGAGTTGTTA
>CAZGDT010000185.1:0-3445 GCA_964524245.1 uncultured Eubacterium sp.
GGAGAATGCCTCAATCGCCAGCCCCACACCTAACAGCACACTATTAAGAAAAAATAACATATTCCATTCCATTGTTTTCTCCTCCTGTTTTTGACTTTCTGTCTAAAATCTGCTATCGTTTGTTTTGATGTTACACATTCCGTATTACAAGGAGTACACTTATGTCCCACATGCGCCAATGGCTTACAAAAACAGATTTTATTTTTATCATTTGCCTCCTCTTCGTCGGCATTTTTCTTACTTTATATGTATTTCTTCCGGAATCCGGAGAGGGAAATATCGTCGAAGTTCGTGCAAACGGAAAACTTCTTCTGACTCTTCCTCTGGATAAAGATACGGAACAAACCATTCAAACGGATGACGGCCACAAAAATCATTTCATCATCCGGGACAAAACCGTTATCATGACCTCAGCGGACTGCTCAGATCAAACCTGCGTCCGTACCGGAAAAATCCATCTGGCAGGCCAGTCCATCGTATGTCTCCCCCATCGTCTGGTTTTGACAGTTAAGGAACAAAAAAAATCGAGCCGCTCATTGGATGCTGTCGTTCAATGATGCCGATATCAAAAAAGAAAGGGAAACGAGCCATGAAATCGAAATCTACACAGATTACAAAACTTGCCATTTATACTGCGGCGGCTTTCATTTTCAGTTATGTAGAAAGCCTGTTTCCGCTCCCCCTGCCGTTTCCCGGCATCAAACTCGGACTGGCAAACTTAATCATCGTCATTGTTTTGTACCGTGACGGCTTCAAAAATGCTTTCCTCGTATCAATGGTGCGTAATCTTCTGAATGCCTTTACTTTCGGAAGTCTTTTCGGTTTTTTTTACAGCCTTGCCGGAAGCCTGTTAAGCATCGTCGCCATGGCACTTCTTCTGACGCACAGAAAGCACCTGCAGCTCTCTCCCATAGGAGTCAGCATTGCAGGTGGTATTCTTCATAACATGGGACAATATATCGTGGCTTCTTTTCTTGTCGGATATGCGGCCATCCTTCCCTATCTTCCATTCCTATACTTTGCCGGCATGCTTGCCGGAGCACTCATCGGCATATTCACGATTCTCTGCCTCAAACGACTCCCTCATCAGCAATAAGAATTAAACAACATGCCGCTGTATATCGAGGACTCATATGCCGAGCCGACATCACAGCGATGCAAATGTGCATAACTGTACACTTTTTTCTCCACATACTCCATCGGATTCATACTCATTTGCTCCGCTTTCTCAGCCAATTGTTTCGTAAAGTTTATGGGAAGTGAAATTTCCCCTTCTTCCGGCACGGCAAGGAATCCGTCTCCGTCTATCTGAATTCCCGATTCAAAAAGCTCTGCCGTATTGTTTTCTATCAGATTGCGCAACTCGCCCCCCGGTCTGGATGGGCGGCCATTCGCTTTTCCATATTCATCACTTCGGGCCAGAAGTTTGTTAAATAAACCGGTCATTTGCCTGAGATTGTCACGGACATCTCCTTCTTTCCCCTCCAATGCATCATTCGCAGCTTCCGAAAGTTCCATGGACATTTCTTTCACATTTAACGCATAGGCCTGCGTATCATCAGACAGTCTCACCATAACAAGCGGGTTCGCAATATTCATGCTGACAATACTCTTATATTTATTTTTAAGCTCACTCTTGTTATGAATACTGTTTTTCGGAGATACCTTCGGAAGATACCCTCCTAAATATAAATTATATGCCGCAATCATGGTAATCACTTCCTCTCCTGCCTGTTGTTTTACCTAGAGTATAAATCATTTTTCATCGGAATGCAAGCAGAACGGGGCAGGGAGATAAAGTATGCAAAGCTATTTCAAAAGCAGCATGGGATTCACCGTCTGATTCTTTTCCCTGACCTGAAAGTATAAATTACTTCCTTCTTCCGTATAATATTTTGTCGGTTTGGCAATTTTGCCAATCACCTGTCCTTCAGAAACAGAATCCCCTTTAGCCACCGAAACATCCTGAAGCTGTCCATATGTTACGGTAAAATCATCTCCAATCGAGACAGAAACCGTTCTTCCTGTTTCCTCTGAAGTTGTCACGGATTTCACGACGCCATCCGCACTTGCCTTCACATCCGTTCCCACTTTTGCTTCAATCAAAAGCGCCGGATTGGTCCTGTACTCTGCCAGGGTTTTGAAATAGACAACCCGGTCCGCACTGTAATTCATCAGAATTTCTCCATTTACCGGCCACAAAAGCCCGGCCTCCTGATCAAATTCCAGTTTATTGCGCACAGGTTCCGCCTTCGTCTCCACAACTTTCTCTGTCGGCTTTGGTGTTTTCGTTTCCTTTACTTCTGATTTTGGCTCCTTTCCCGACACTTCTTCCGTCTCCGGCGCAGAGGTAGCCGACGGTGCCGGTGTCAAAGTTACTTCCGCCACCCGGTCAGCGTCCTCTCTGTCATTCATATTAAGGCAGATACCGGCAAAAGCAGCAATGGCAATCGCACCACACGCCAGCGATATATAAAAGCCTTTTTCTTTAAAAAACATACTATCACCTCACAAAAATTTGTTTGATGATAGTATGCCCGATACAAAATACAATATTCAATTGCAATCAGAGTTTCACTTTTTCAAGCTTCCAGATTTCTTTCGCATACTCTTCAATTGTACGGTCTGAGGAGAATTTACCACATTTTGCCGTCTGGAGCATTGCCATCTTCGCCCATTTTTCCTCATCGCGGTATGCCTGCTCAACTTTTTTCTGTGCTTCCTCATAAGAACGGAAATCTTTCAAAATAAAGTACTGATCTGCCCTCTCATAACCGTTTGTTTCCAAAAGAGAATTATATATTTCACGGAACAAATCCAAATTTTCCTGCGAATACGTCCCATCAATCAACTGCGTCAATACCGCACGGATATCCGAATCCATATTATATATTTCCTTCGGATTATATTGGTTATTATGCTCATAATCAATAACTTCCTGCGAGGAAAGTCCGAAGATGAAGGCATTCTCTTCTCCAACCTCTTCTACAATTTCCACATTGGCTCCATCCATGGTTCCTAAAGTCACGGCTCCATTTAACATGAATTTCATATTACCGGTTCCGGATGCCTCTTTGCTGGCAGTGGAAATCTGCTCAGAAACATCTGCTGCCGCAAAAATCATCTCCGCATTGGAAACGCGGTAGTTCTCAATAAATACTACTTTTATTTTCCCCTGAATGGAAGCGTCATTATTAACAACATCCGCCACACTGTTAATAAGCTTTATAATCGCTTTGGCGCGACGGTAACCTGCTGACGCTTTGGCACCAAAAATAAATGTTCGCGGATACATATCCATATCCGGATTTTTCTTCAGGCAGTCATACAGATACATCACATGTAAAATGTTCAACAGCTGACGCTTGTATTCATGCAGAAGTTTTACCTGAACATCAAAGATGGAACGCGGATCTACATCAATCCCGTTATGCTCCTTGATATA
>CAZGDT010000186.1:0-3437 GCA_964524245.1 uncultured Eubacterium sp.
AGGGAAGAAACAGGGTAAGGACAAGAAAAATGCTGATTAATCTTTTCATAACTTTCCCCTCGTACTTTTTAGACAAATTTTTACTTTTCCATTATAGCATTCCTGACTTCTGAACTCAAATACTCTGTCTTCTTATTGTTGATTGTTGGATATTTCTTTACGATAATTACTATTAAAAATTCTTTATTATTAAACATGTAACGAATAATATATGTCTGATTAGGACAACCTACACATAAATTCAAAAAAAGGAGGTATCTCATATGAAAACATACGTAGATCAGGATACTTGCATCGGATGCGGTTTGTGCACATCCACCTGTAGTGATGTATATCAAATCAATGAAAACGGGAAAGCTGAATCTTCGGTAGAAGTCGTTCCACCGGATTGTGAACAGGATTGCCGGACGGCAGCAAACAACTGTCCAACAGGTGCCATCTCTGTGAGCGAATAAAGTTAGGATTTACTTTCCTGACAAAATCGAATATACTAAAGAAAAAAAGGGAGACTGTTTCATTATGTTTCGAATTTGGGGAAAATTATTTAAGAACAATCACTTATTGACGGATATGGTATATGAAAATGCAGATAAAACCATGAATCGAACCAAAAAAATTTTTGCCGGTCTTCATGAATTTTGTCTGGCATTTGATTTACAGGAACCCATATGGCTTGATAAAAACATTACTGAATTTAAACGTATCGACAAAACCCGATTTTATCAGGACAACTTTATCGAAAGTATTTCGTTTGATTTTTTGGAAATACAGGTTATCGAAGAAGATGATTCATAATCCAAAAACATGCGAATCGGCGTGTAATAAACTTATTATTTCACGCCGATTCATTTTCATTTGTTAATTTTTCTTATTATAATTGATAAGACAGCCTTTCAAAATAATCTGCCGCTCATCATCCGTCAGCTTACCAAGATGAAGTTCTATCTCTTTCATCTCACGGTTTACGACATAGGCATGTATGGTATCCTCTTTCGTTTCGACGGCCTTTTTAATATCTTTAACAAAAATGTAATCTTCTTTATCAAATGGAAGTTCTCCATCAAAAACAAATGGAAGCATGCCCCAGTTAATCAAATTTGAACGATACCGTTTTGTTGCATATTCTCTCGCAATATTTGCCATACCGCCCAATACACGCTGACAGCTGGCGGCCTGCTCACGGGCAGAACCATCTCCCGGTTTCACGGCAAATATTACACTTCCGACTTCCGTCTCTTCCGGATTAACATCAAACTGACTCTGAATCGTTTCGTATACCGCTTTCAGATTGCTGTCTTCTTTGAAAATATCATGACCGGCCATACGGGCTTTTTCTATCTTATGAACCTCTTTCGCTTTTCCAACATAAGCCGGATCCTTACGTGAAAGTGTAAACTCAGCCAACCCGAGAGGATTAGAACGATACGAACTCGTCTCACCGGATGGAATAAGTTCATCTGTCGTCGTAACCGGATCATGAATCATGGAAACAACTTTCAACAGTATGTGATCCGTCAACGGCTGCATCTTAGGCCAATCAACAATGTTGGGACCAAATTTAATTTCTACTGACGGATCTGCTTTCCCCACTCCATCAAACACACGGTTGTCATAAATCGATTTATCAAAATAATATGCCGGTTTTTTAAAGTTTACATCCACATCCGTTGCCGCTGTCAAATATCCTTTATTTGCCGCCGTAGCCGCAATAGAACGCGCATCCATCAATGCAACGGAAGCAATTTGTCCATTTGTTACTTTCGAGCCCTCACGATTTGGGAAATTACGTGTGGAATGGCGAATACTGAGTCCTTTGTTACTTGGAACATCTCCGGCACCAAAACAAGGTCCGCAGAAAGCAGTTCTCACCGTAGCACCTGTAGCCATGAGGTCTGCAATTGTACCATTTTTAACAAGTTCCATAAATATCGGCTGTGAAGCAGGATATACGCTGAGCGAAAATTCATCAGAACCTATTGTTTTTCCACGCAAAATATCTGCCGCGTCACAAAGATTTTCAAATCCGCCACCTGCACATCCGGCTATAACACCCTGTTCAACATAAAGCTTTCCATTATGAATCTTATCTGTGAGTGTAAAATCTATATTATTGTTATCAAGACTGACAAGTGCCTTTTTCTCAACATCACGCAGGATGTCTTCTAAATTTTCATTTAATTCTTCGATAGAATATACATTACTTGGATGAAACGGCATTGCAATCATTGGTTTGATACGTGAAAGATCAACTTCCACAACACCGTCATAATAAGCAACTTTGGCCGGTTTGATTTCCTTATAGTCATCTTTTCTTCCATGAATCTCATAGAAATCTTTAATCTTGTCATCTGTTCTCCAGATGGAAGACAGACACGTGGTCTCTGTGGTCATTACGTCGATGCCGATACGGAAATCAGCACTTAAATTATCAATTCCGTCACCGACAAATTCCATCACCTTGTTATTAACATAACCGTTTTTAAATACAGCACCGATAATTGCAAGTGCGATATCCTGTGGTCCGACTCCTTTTTGCGGCTTTCCCGTAAGATGAATGGCTACAACTCCGGGCATGGGAATATCATATGTCTGTTCCAAAAGCTGTTTAACAATTTCCGGACCTCCCTCTCCCACTGCCATTGTACCTAATGCACCATAACGGGTATGACTGTCGGATCCAAGAATCATAGCTCCTCCGGCAGCAAGCATTTCACGAGCAAACTGATGAATCACGGCCTGATGAGGCGGTACATAGATTCCACCATATTTTTTTGCGCAGGACAGTCCGAATACATGATCGTCCTCGTTAATTGTGCCGCCGACCGCACATAAACTGTTATGACAATTTGTAAGAACATACGGAACCGGAAATTTTTCCAACCCTGACGCTCTTGCCGTTTGCAGGATACCAACAAACGTAATATCATGTGATGTCAGCTTGTCAAATTTGATTTTAAGATTTTCCATATCATCCGAAGTGTTGTGGGAAGACAGAATTTCATAAGCCATTGTTCCTTTTGCTGCATCTTCCTTTGTCGTTCTGATACCTGTCTTACTTTCTACGGCCGCTAATGCCTCACCATTATCCGGAATAAGTTCTGAACCATTTACCAGAAAGGCACCGCCTTCATATAATGTTATCATTTACATCCTCCTATAAAACACACGTAAGTGAAAATTTTTCCGTATAATAGTATACTTGCTTTTGTGTTGGAATGCAAATAATTTTTCTTCTTTCTGTTATTTAATATTGTCATGAAAAGAAAAATAAGGTAAAATATGTGGTAACACGGTTGCCAGATACAAATGGCAGATTGGAGGAAATATGCGACATCTAATGAACGCCCTTGATTTGACGGTAGATGAAATTAATGACCTGATTTCCCTATCCGAAAAAATCATTCAGAATCCGACGAAATTTTCTGAAGTATGCAAAG
>CAZGDT010000187.1:0-3394 GCA_964524245.1 uncultured Eubacterium sp.
ACCTCACGAATATCTTCATTATCATCTACAATTAAAATTCTCTGCATTTTTTTCTCCTTTCCTTTGCCGGATTTCGAATCATTTTTCTCATCATAACAGTTTCAAAATCGAATTTCAAGGTTATCGGGCAAACTGACAACTTTGTGCCACAGCCTCATACTATAGTAGCATTACCGTACAAATCAAAGACAAATGAAAGGAGATTTTTATGAAGAAAAAAGTCGCCTGTCTTTTGATTTTTGCACTTACATTCGGTTCACTCATCTCTTGCGGCACGACACAGGCTGCTTCGCATAAGTCAAAACCAAAACTGAATGTGAAAAAACTGAACATGACCGTTGGCAGTACATTCCAAATTCGTGTGTATAATACGAAAAAAAAGCAGAAGGTGACTTATACCGTTTCCAAGCCGAATATTCTGTCTCTGAAACAAGATACCGTGAACCCGAAACGTGCCTCCATCACGGCACTTTCCGTCGGCTCCGCAACGATTACCGTTACCATCCGCAAAAAAAAGAAGGCACCACGCAATCTGAAATGCAAGGTTAAAGTTTCACCTAATGCTGTCGGTATCAAGTTCATGAAACGTGAAGCTCAGCTTCAGGAGGGGAATAAATTCCGTCTGAAAACCAGTATCAAGCCGATTTCTTCAGAAGAGAGGCCGGTCTTTACAAGCAGCGATACAAACATTGCAACGGTAAATTCACGTGGTATCGTGGCAGGCATTTCACCGGGCATCGTAACCATTACGGCAACTCTGTTATCCTGTGACCTGACGGCTTCCTGCAAAATTGTTGTCCTTCCTGCAGACGCGACAGGTGTAAAATATCAAAAGAATTCTGTTCCCGGCAAATCGGGAGCAAAAAAAAGATATGAGGAACTTTCATAAATAAACTTCCTCATATCTTTTTTATTTAATAAACTCTTACGCCCCAAGCGGCTTTATAATTTTCTTCGGACATTTTTCAGCACATTTTCCGCACGCCTGACATTTCCCGGCATCAATTGCCGCAAGATTATTCTCCAGCATTACCGCACCAAATTCGCACTGTTTCACACAAAGCCCACAGCCGATGCATCCTGCTTCGCATACCGCCATAACCTCTTTCCCTTTGTCCTTGGAATTGCAGGAAACGGCATATGCAGAATCGTAAGGAATCAGGGATATTACGTTATTAGGACAGGTGGATACGCACAGTCCGCATGCCACACATTTTTCTTTATCGACCCGTGCCACGCCGTCCTGAATGGATAAAGCTCCGAACTGACACGCTTCCACACAGGAACCAAGCCCCAGACATCCATAAGCACAGGCTTTATCACCGCGTCCCGGAACCATAACGGCACTGCGGCAATCTGCTTCACCAACATAATGATATTTATCAGACGCCACGTCGCAGGTTCCGGCACATCGAACAAATGCAACCTTCCGTACGGAATCACCTGCTTCAACACCAAGGATTTCACCAATCCGCTCTGCTGTGGGAGCACCGCCGACCGGGCAGCCATTCACGGAAGCATCACCGGCTACAATCGCCGCCGCCATACCGTCACACCCCGGATACCCACAGGCTCCGCAGTTATTACCGGGCAGGCACTCTCTCACCTTTTCAACTCTCTCATCTGTCTCTACAGCGAATACCTTGCCTGCCACGCCGAGCAAAATGCCGATAAGAATACCCAGAACCGCAAGGAGTACCACCGAGAAAATAAATACTGTCATTTCGATCTCCTCCTCTCTTAAAAGCTGACACCGCCGAATCCGCAAAATGCAATCGCCATAAGGCCGGCCGTTACCAGCACGATTGGCGTGCCCTTGAGGACTTCAGGTATGTTGCTGTTCTCCAATTTTTCACGAATACCGGCCATCAATACAATTGCGAGGAAAAAGCCAAGTGATGCACCGATACCATTCACTGTGCTTTCTAACACTCCGTAATTGTTCTGGACACTTAAAAGTGCCACTCCAAGTACGGCACAGTTCGTCGTAATCAGGGGAAGATATACA
The DNA here is from genome assembly GCA_964524245.1 of uncultured Eubacterium sp. Lineage (GTDB taxonomy): Bacteria > Bacillota > Clostridia > Lachnospirales > Lachnospiraceae > Eubacterium_F. Next base: position 2,009 of record CAZGDT010000187.1, read on the forward strand.
CCCAGCGACTCATAAAGCGACGGCATCATTTTCTTTAACACCATCTCTACAAACTGCACCAATGCCGCAATTACCAAAATGAATACAATCGTGTTCAGATAATCAAGCTGATTGGGCAGCAGCAGGTAGTTATACAACAGACTTGTAATAAAGGAAGCAATGGTAATAACAAACAAAACGGCGGCTCCCATACCGGTCGCTGTTTTTATTTTCTTGGAAACACCAAGAAACGGGCAGATTCCCATAAACTGACTTAATACAAAGTTATTTACCAAAGCTGCCGTAAAAAGAATGGTAAAAATACTCATGCTTCCTCAACCTCCTTTTCTTCCTCTTCTTCATCCGGCCGGTTCGTAGCACTTGGCATCTTCAATTTGTTCTGAACTGCCGTCAAACCTGCCAGTACAAAGAATGCTCCCGGCGCCATAACGAATATGGATATATTCACGGCTTCCGGTAAGATGGAAAATCCAAAAACAGATCCGCTTCCCAAAAGCTCACGGAAAATGCCAATCAGGGTCAGCCCCATTGTAAATCCAAGTCCCATGCCGATACCGTCAAAAGCGGAAGCAAGAACAGGATTGCCGGAAGCGTATGCTTCTGCACGTCCCAAAATAATACAGTTCACGACAATAAGCGGTATATACACACCCAGTGCGGAATACAGGGATGGGATATAGGCCTGCAGAAGAAGCTGCACAATCGTCACAAAAGATGCAACAATAACAATAAATGCAGGAATACGCACCTTATCCGGTATGATTTTCCGCAGAGCGGATATCATCATATTGGATAAAATCAAAACAACCGTTGTAGACAGTCCCATACCGAGACCATTCATCGCTGATGATGTCACGGCAAGTGTCGGGCACATTCCAAGCATCATGACAAATGTAGGATTTTCCTTAATAATACCATTGATAAGTCGTTCACCACATACATTTTTACTCATAGAACCCTACCTCCTCTCTTCCTGATGCGTCATAGAAGAGAACTCCCTTCACAGCCCTCGTAATGGCGCGGGATGTCACAGTGGCACCGGACAAAGCCTGCACCTGCGTCTCTGTCGTTTCGTTCTTATTATACATTTCCTCGGAAGAATTCTCCGGTGCCTGTATTCCGGAAAATTCTTTCTTGAATTCGTCCGATTCACAATTGGCACCAAGACCTGCCGTTTCACTCTGAGCAGTAATTTCAATACCGGTAATTACGCCGTCTTTGTTCACACCGAGTGCAAAACTTATTTTGCCGCCATAACCTTTCATAGCGTCGGCAAGATATACTTTTCCTTCTTTTTCTGTCGGATGCACTTCGTTAATCGTTACATAGTCGGAAAGCAAATCACCGCTCTCGCCCTCTTTCACTTCCGTGTTAGAGAGGTCATGG
>CAZGDT010000188.1:0-3393 GCA_964524245.1 uncultured Eubacterium sp.
TTCTCAATAAACGAAAGCATAAACTGCTGCCGCAAAATGTTTCTTTTTCGTTTTTTACAGCCTGTGAGGAAATGTTTCGCCATGCTTAAGTGCATAATACTGCTTGTCATTCTTATGCACAGAATACCGCAACACACAAACTGCATTGCGGTATCTCTGTTTTAGTCTTCCTATCTTTGAATTTGCTTTTGTTTAAAGGCAAAGTTTTTTTATAGTTCTCATCAGCATTTCCAAACGGCTTTCGATGGAATCTACGAGGAAGTATTCTTTTTCGTTGTGCATATAAAAGCCTATCGGACCGCATGCATCTATTGCAGCAGCTCCCTGACTCGTAACACGGCTGGCATCGGAGCCTCCACCGGTTCCGACAAAATGTACTTCTTCGCCCATTTCCGAACCTTCTTTTTCTAAAAGCTCCATCAGTTTCAAACTGTTTTCGTTCAATGTCATTGCAGGCGTTTTTCCTATTGCCGAAAATTCCGCTGAAACTTCCGAATCAAAAGGCTGCTTTTTAAGTGCTTCAAATTGCACAAGTGCCGCCTGTAAATCATCTTCACAGTCAAAACGAATGTCTATGTCGCATTCCGCATATGCCGGAATCGTGTTATATGTGCTGCCGCCTTTGATGACACCGAAATTAACCCTATATCCGAGTCCTTTATATTCCGGTTTAGCGAAATGACAAATCCAGTTTGCCATCTCTAAAATCGCACTGGCTCCCGCATCCGGGTTAACGCCCGCATGAGCAGCTTTGCCCTGCATCGTTAATTTAAGTCTGCAAACGCCTTTTCGTGTTTTAACGAAACTTCCGTCGCTCCTGCCCGGTTCCATGTCAAAACAGTATGTCGTTTTCTTTGCTAAGTCGCACAGCCATGCATCAGAACTTACAGACCCAATCTCTTCATCACAGTTATGCGCTATGCAAAAGCTCAAATCAGGACACTCATTAAGCATATACTCTGCCAACACAGTACACATCAGTGTTCCCGATTTCATATCAGCTGCTCCGGGGCCATAAGCATAGTTTCCCTCTATCCTGAATGGACGCTCGGCTGCAGTACCCTCTGCAAATACCGTATCCATATGTCCTATCAAAAGAAGGTCTATCTTATCCGTCTCAGGTTTATTGCGTACTTCCACACAAGGGCCAAACTTTGGATCAAATATTTCTTTCTTCACAGTTAACCCTAGAGCTTTATACTTATCTACTAAGAAATCCGCAATTTTCTCAATCCCCGAAGCGGTTCCCGTTCCGCTGTCTATATTGACAATATATTCCAATTCTTCGAGGTATTTTTTTTGATCAAAATATTTTTCCATAGTATCTTTCATTATATATTTACTAACATCATCGTAATTTAAAGCATAGTGCCTTTTGATATTTACGGTTTTATAAAGTTCACAGTTTTCTGCATACCTCCATAAGCAACTCCAACCTCGGCTGTATGCTACTTATTAGAATGTATTCATTGTCATTATGCAGGTTATAACCTATCGGTCCGCATGCATCTATCGTACCGACACCCTCCTGTGAAGGAATACTCGCATCCGATGCCCCGCCGCTGCTGACAAATTGAATCGGTAAGTTCGACTGTGCAGCTGCATCTCGCATAATCTCGACCAAGTGAGTACCTGCAGCATTTTCAATCATCGACCATGAACGAGCCAAGCACTCTGCGGTCACACGAATTTCCGGATTATACGGGCAACTGGATAAATCGTGTATCTCGTCGGTCAGAAGCTTATATTGTTCTTCCGTTTCAAAACGAATATCCACGCGTGATTCCGCATAATCGGGAATCACATTATACATTGTACCGCCGTTTACCACTCCGAAATTTAAGCTCGTACCAAGCGGAAGGCGATCGAAATCTGCGAATCGGCATATCCAGTTTGCCATCTCCAAAACAGCACTGGCACCACCGCGAGGATCAATTCCCGCATGTGCAGATTTTCCGTACATTTTTATGAGATAATGTGCCGCGCCTTTCCTGCTTTTCACGAAACTTCCATCCGTTCTTCCTGCCTCAAACCCGAGACAATATTTACTGTTTCGCGCAAGTTTTCGTATCCATTCCCGTGAGCTGACCGCACCCACCTCATTGTCACTGTTAAGTGCGACACATAAATTCAAATCCGGTCTTTCCCGCAAAATATTTTCGACTAACGCAAATGCCAAAAGCATTCCGGATTTCATATCAGCAACACCGGCACCGTATGCTTTATCATTTCTGACATAAAATGGGCGACTCTGAGCCGTTCCTACAGGAAAAACTGTATCCATATGACATAAAAGCAAAATATCCGTTTGCTCCGATTCGGGATGATTCATAGCCTCTACACAAGGTCCATACATCGGATCGAAAGTCTTTTGCTTGACTTCCATACCTAAATCCTGATACTTATCCGCAAAAAAACTTGCAATCTGCCGGATTCCCGAAGCAGTACCGCTGCCGCTGTCTATATTCACCAGATATTCAAGTTCCTCTAAAAATTGTTTTTCCTCAAATTTGATCATGTCGCTCCCCTAAATTTTTTTAGTTTATATTCTTCTGTTTATCGAAATATTACTGCAGGTCAATTATAACACCTGTCGCTACTGCGATACAACCGATCAATGTCCAGATGAAGAACAGCGGAAGCATGAATTTCAGCCATTTTTCAAACGGAACACGTGCAACACCGAGTGCCGCCATAAGTACACCAGATGTCGGGATAATGCAGTTAGAGAAACCGTCACCGTACTGGAATGCCAGAACCGCAACCTGTCTTGGAATATCCAGAATATCCGACATCGGAACCATAAGTGGCATTACGATAGCTGCCTGACCTGATGCCGATGATACAAAGAAATTGAATATCAGGTTTACCAGGAACATAAATACTGCTGCGATCGTCTTTGGCAGAAGTACGAGCGGCATCGAGATATAGTAAATGATAGTATGAATAATCTGACCTTGCGTAATGATAACCGAAATTGCACTTGCAAGGCCGATAAGGAAACCTGCATATACCATTTTCTTTACGCCGTTGATGAAACTCTTTGCAACCTGATCTGCATTTAAGCCGCCTACAAAGCCTGCGATAACACATGTAATGAGCATGATTGCCGCCATATAATCATAACCCCATGCATACTTGATGCAGCCGAATACATAAGCCGCAAGTCCGCCGAATACCAAAATGAGAATTATAACATCCCTTGCCGTAAATTTATCATCAACCTCTGTTGAGATGTTGTTTTCAAACGGATATTCCGATGTAGGCAAAATTGACTTCGAAGGATCTTTGCTGATTCCCAAGCTGTAGCGCATAACATATATTATAGTAACCAATACGATTGCACATGTTACAACTACACGGAAACCCATTCCTGACAGCAGAGGCAGGTCT
>CAZGDT010000189.1:0-3386 GCA_964524245.1 uncultured Eubacterium sp.
GGTGGAGATACTTCGGTTGCTCCTACATCTGATGATGTTGAACAGGCTACATCAGCGTTTAGGGAAGAGTTAGCAGTTTTAAAAACGTTGTTTAGTGATTATGATTTATCACCTTTCTTAAATCCGGATTGTGATCCTATTGAGCGTTACAGACTTCTTGTAAAAATGCTTCGTAAGCAGATTAAAGAATATGGAAAAGTGAATCAGTTGGCAGCAAAATCATTCCAGGAAATGTTGGAAAAGACTATTGCGAAGTATCATGAAAGACGTAAGCATCTTACTGCTGAAGAAGCTGGAGAAGCCCAGAAACAAGCCTCTGAGGATATTATTAAGATTGCTACGGGTTTCTTAAATCGGAATTTATTATGTGGTGACGACATAAAAACATGAACAATAAAAAGTTTTTGTACTTATAAAGCGATTTCCTTGACGAATCACATTTTCTCCTTTATAATCAGTACCTGTAATCATAAACACATTCCGTGTATCACTATATTCAAGTATCTGATATTTCATATTCCGATTCCGATTGTTGTGTCAGAGGGAAGAAAGGATAACAAGGAGAAACAGAAAGGACGTATTATATGGATTTAACGAAAAAAACATTGGCGGAGCTCAGGGAGATTGCCAAAGAAAAAGGCTTGAAAGGGATTACGGCATTGCGTAAGCCGGAGCTTGCACAGAAGATTTTAGAAGTAATGCAGGAAGAAAGCAAGGCTGAACAAAAGACGCCGACAAGGCCTGCGCAACAACAGACGGGCAGGAAGCCGGAAAAATCAGAAAGGCCGGAGAGGTCGGAAAGACCGGAAAGATTTGAAAGACCGGTATATATGGACAAACATCCGCAGCGTTATCATGATGGCAGTGACGGGTTGATTTCTATTGTAAAAGATCGTCAGATTGCCGATGTACATCCGACGGAATTGAAGGAACTTGACAGCGGTATCACGAAAAATGGTATTCTTGAAGTCATGCCGGAAGGATATGGATTTATCCGTTGTGACAATTTTCTTCCGGGAGAAAATGATGTGTATGTGGCGCCGCAGTTTATTCGCCGTTTCGGACTGCGCAGTGGAGATATCATTGAAGGAAATCTGAAAGTCCGGAACCAGAATGAAAAGTTCAGCGCATTATTATATATGAAAAAGGTCAATGACCGTTCGCCTTCTTACCTTTACAGCAGGAAAAAATTTGAAGACTTAACACCGATTTTTCCAAATCATCGAATCCATTTAGAAACTCCCGGGGCGGGAGTCTCCATGAGGATGTTGGATTTAATTGCACCAATCGGCAAGGGACAGCGTGGTATGATTGTCTCGCAGCCAAAGACAGGAAAGACAACATTGTTGAAGCAGGTTGCAAAAGCTGTCACAAGGAATTATCCGAAGATGCATCTGATTGTTCTGCTGATTGATGAGCGGCCGGAGGAAGTTACCGATATTAAAGAATCTATTGAGGGAGAACGTGTAGAGGTAATATATTCTACATTTGATGAACTGCCGGAAAACCATAGACGCGTTTCAGAAATGGTAATTGAACGTGCAAAACGTCTTGTGGAAAGCGGCGAGGATGTCATGATTTTATTGGACAGCATTACCCGTCTGGCACGTGCTTACAATCTGACTGTGACACCGAGTGGAAGAACATTATCCGGTGGTCTGGACCCGGCTGCCCTGCATATGCCGAAGAGATTTTTCGGGGCTGCCAGAAATATGCGTGAGAGCGGAAGTCTCACAATCCTTGCAACAGCACTTGTAGACACGGGGAGCCGTATGGATGATGTTGTATTTGAGGAGTTTAAGGGAACCGGTAATATGGAACTTGTTCTTGACAGAGCGCTTTCGGAGAAGCGTATTTTTCCGGCGATTGATATTCAGAAATCCAGTACACGACGGGAGGACCTTCTTCTGAACAAAGAAGAGCAGGAGGCGGTCGTGAAGATTCGTAAGGCACTTAGTGGCATGAAGTCGGATCGTGCACTGGAACAGATTTTAAATCTCTTCAAAAGGACGAAGAACAACGAAGAGTTTATTGAAACCGTCAAAAAAATGCATTTGTAGAATTTATAAAAAAGTGCTTGCATTTCCAAGAATAACGTGATACAATAAGCAAGCAGTTTTTGAGCAGGATATCTATCCTTTTATATAGAAGGAAAATAGAAGTAGTGAGGTGAAATGAACATGAGAGAGGGAATTCATCCGGAATATTATCAGGCAAAGGTTATTTGCAACTGTGGTAATACGTTTGAGACGGGATCGACCAAAGAAGAAATTCACGTTGAGGTTTGTTCCAAGTGCCATCCATTCTATACCGGACAGCAGAAGTCTGTAGCGGCTCGTGGTGCGATTGATAAGTTCAACCGTAAGTATGGCTTAAAATAATGCAGTGAGAACATGGGCAGAGTCTGCGTGACTCTGCCTTTTTTTCTAGAAGAAAGGAGAAAATCATGAAATATTCCGGGATTGGCGGTCAGGCGGTAATCGAGGGCGTCATGATGAAAAACCAGGGAGAGTATTCGGTGGCTGTTCGAAAGCCGGACGGTGAGATTGATGTGGTAAAAAAGGAATGCCGAAGTCTTCGCGATAAATATAAAATAGCAGATTTACCCATTATCCGTGGTGTGGTGACGTTTGTGGAATCATTGTCCATGGGAATGAAAACACTCAATTACTCGGCATCTTTTTATGAAGATGAGGAAGAAAAAGAAGAGAATGACGGAACAAAAGAGAGTATTTTAATGGGATTAGTAATGGTTGCTGCCATTCTTTTAGCTGTCGGCATATTTGTCGTCGGGCCTTTCCTGATTTCCGAGTCGCTGCGTCGTTTGATTCCGTCACCACAGCTTCGCGGACTTCTGGAGGGGGTTCTCCGTGTCATTTTGTTTGTAATATACGTTAAGCTAATTTCTCTGATGGAGGACATTAAACGTGTTTTTATGTACCATGGAGCGGAACATAAAGTGATCAATTGTCTGGAAAATGAACAGGAGCTGACCGTGGAAAATGTCCGCAGACAGACTACGGCACACAAACGCTGTGGGACGAGCTTTTTGTTGATTGTAATGTTTGTCAGCATTTTGTTCTTTATGTTTATCGTAGTGGGGAATTTATGGCTTCGTATGCTGCTTCGGATTTTGCTTATACCTGTGATTGCCGGACTGTCTTACGAATTTATCCGTTATGCCGGAAAACATGACAACAGACTGACGGGCATACTCAGCAAACCGGGACTTCTTCTGCAGAAGCTGACTACGAAAGAACCGACGGATGATATGATGGAAGTGGCGATTGCTTCAGTAGAAGCGGTGCTTGACCGGGAAGAAGAAGATCCGATTGAAATCGTGGATATTGATGATTCAGATGAGGAAGAGGATGACGATATACTGA
>CAZGDT010000190.1:0-3384 GCA_964524245.1 uncultured Eubacterium sp.
TCAACTCTTTCAGCCAATCAAGACAACATACAATAACTGTTCCGTCACTTCGCATTGTCATATGTGTAAACGGATATCTGCAAGCCTTTCTCTCCTTATACACATTATTCTTTTTAAAATTTTCTTTGGCATATTCTGCTTTATCCTGGTATATATTTTCAAATACATCCTTTTCCACAGAATTTAATTGAAAAAGTTCATCTACCCCAACTCGGTCAGCAACTTCTTCATACATATTCTTAAAATCTCTATTCTCATCTCCAAAACTCTCAAACATTTTTGCTATGATTATAGGTTTTGCCGCCGATTTTTCTTCCCTGTACTCTCTCAGATATTTCACATTGTTCCGTATTGTATCGACCCCGACACCAGATTTTGTAATTTCACGATTCTTTTCCTCATACACGGAATAGATAGAAATTCTTAATATATCAAGTCCGTAATCCACCATCTTTTCCGCTATTTCTTTCGTCAGCAGAGAACCATTTGTTGTAATTTCTATTTCTTTACAAATCTCCGCTTCCTTAATCTCCCTTATCATTTCGCAGATTTGCGGATGAAGCAATGGTTCGCCCAAAGAATATAATTTTACTATCTTAATCTTTTCGCCGCTTTCCTCTACTAACTCCTTGATATCCCTTACTGCTTTTCTGAAACAATCCATATCCATATTCTTCAATGGTTTTGCTTCTTCTGCGTACTCATTATTTCCATGAAAACACATACTACATTTAAAATTGCATAAGTTACTCGGTTCTATAGAAATACACATTGGTACTTTCAATGGTAATACCTCTTTCAAAACAGTTCTGTCATTTTGATAAACTAATTTCATTGATTCCATAAGTTTTCTCCATTCTCTTCCAATGCTGCTAAAACTCTCCCAAATCCCTCTTTTACATTAATTTTCGGATTCCATCCTAATTCCCGTAATTTCCACTCTGCCGGTCTGTTTGCCTTATTATCCTTATTTTCCACACAGCATTCACTACTCTTACCGTGCACCACTTGTAAATCCAACTCTGGTTTCAAGTCTAATATTATCTGTGCCAGTTCATTCATACTGTAAAACTCATTTGTATTGCACACATTGTATGCTTCTCCCTGTTTTCCCTCCAATAAAAGAAGAAAAAATGCTGTCATGGCATCCGATAAATAACAAAAAGCCCTTTTTGCCTTTCCGTCACTACGCATTACAATATTTTCTTTCTGAAGCACTGATTTCACAAATGACGCAAACACTCGTGGGTCTTCATTGCTGTTCATTGTCGGACCGTATGTATGCCATATTCTTGCCATTACAGTATGAATATTTTTCTCAACGGCAAATAATTTACACCAGGTTTCTCCCATCCGCTTACTCTCACTATAACAACTGTGAATATCCAGCGGATTTACACTTCCCATGTCATTTTCTGTAATATTCTCTATCCCTTCTATTTTTCCATAGACATCACCGGAACTAAAATATAAAAATGCTTCACAGCCGCTTTCTGCAGCATAATTTAATAAATGATACGTTCCGATGACATTTGGCTCTGCCACCTCAATAGGCACTGTTCCATAATACTGAGGACTTGCCAGACTTGCCGCATGCACAAAATAATCACACTTTGGAAACTCTTTTATAGGAAACAGCAAGTTATCATCCCGAAATACAAAATAATCTTTATCCCATACTTCTTTAAATTTCAAATATGCTTTTTCTCTGTTTCTGCCTTGTGCAACGATTTTAATATGAAAATTTTTGTATTCATTTAAGAAACATAAATAGTACATAAAATAGGACGCCAGCATACCCGTTGCACCTGTTATGAAAAAAGTTTTATTCTCTATTCTCCTCCAATCAATATTGCACTGATATACTTCTTCAAAATCCTTCAAAAATATGTCTTTTTTCATTTTTATTTTCCTATTTATCCTCTTTCAATAAAGGAATTACCATGTTTGCTTCCAATTCTTCTCTTGGCAGAAATGGTGCTAAATCTTCCAGCGGCATGCTGACCATCGTTCCATCCTGTAATTTCCTGGAACTGCTCTTTGGTTCCCAAACCTGCTTTGTGTCTGTAAATATTTCGCAGAAAACTGCCCCCGGCTGCCCTAGTATTTCATCCACTACACTTTTCATCTCTTCATTTGTTCTTGCAGAATAATATGGATACCCAAATGCCCATGCAATTTTCCTAAATTCCGGAAAGGATAAATCTTTGGACTCTTCTCCAATTCCTACTTTACTGTGTTCGCTGAAAAAATTGTTTTGCGTAATACGGATAGAATGGTACCCCTGATTATTAATAACAAATATCTTTACCGGAAGTCTGTTGGTAATAATTGTCTGTAGTTCCTGAAGGTTCATCATGATACTTCCGTCCCCTTCCAGACAAATGGTTTCCTTTCTTCCTGCTCCGATACATGCTCCTATTGCCGCCGGCAGACCATAACCCATACTTGCCACTGCACTGTTATTAATCATCCGACTGCCTTTTTTTATCACAAATGCCTGATTTCCTACCACACAGCAGGCACCATTCGATACTGCCGTCAAACTTCCCTCTGAAAGTTTACTGCTTAAATACTGCATAAACGCATACACATTTACACATTCTTTCTGCTTCCAGTGCTGCTTTGAAACAACCGGATAGTTCTTTTTCCAATGCTGACATTTATTCAGCCAGACTGTATTTGAAAAAGACCACTTTTTACATTGTACCGTCTCGCACAATTTCTCCATAAAATCTTTTGCATCCGCCCATATCGGCATTTCAACATGCAAGGTAGGCTTGCGAAGTTCTGCCCGGTCAACATCCACCATAATAACTTTTGCTGCTCTTGCCCACGTTTTCCAGTTGTACCCCACCTGCCTTATGGATAATCGTGTACCTACCGCCAAAATCAAATCCGCATTCTGTATTGCCCAGTTTCCTGCCCGGTCTCCCATATTACCGGCTCTTCCGCAATAAAGCGCATTCTCATCTTCTGTCAAATCTACTGCATTCCAATAAGTCACAATTGGAATGTTTAACTTTTTGCTTAATTCTCTGAAAATATCATATCCGCCGGAAAGTCTTATTCCATATCCGGCATAAAAAACAGGTCTCTCCGCATTTTTTAATTCTTCTGCCACTTTATCAATTATTTCTTCTGATACCGCAGGAGGCAAATCCAGAGTCTCTTTATCCGGCTCATAGCCTTCCAGTTCATCCGTTTCTATAAACTGTCCCTGATAATTTACCGGAATGTCCACCCACACCGGACCGGGACGGCCCGTCGTGGCGAGATGCCACGCCTTTTCCAGCGCATAGCGGATGGTCTTGGGGTCTTCGATCATCACGGCGTACTTCGTCATGGGGGCGACGGACTTGACGATGTCGTATTCCTGATCGC
>CAZGDT010000191.1:0-3348 GCA_964524245.1 uncultured Eubacterium sp.
TTCGTAAGATTCTTTTTCAAAACGTGACAATATCTTTTGAAGTTCTTCCCTGCGTGATTGGGATTCAATTTTTTTTGATATACTCTTAGGCCCCGATTTTGTCGAAATTACGAAATATCGGCCAACAATCTCCGGAAATACAGTAAGTACAGGCTGTTTTGTTTTTACGGCGGCTTTTTTTATCTGAACCACAAGCTCGTCACCACATTTTATTTTTTTATCCATGCACTCCGATAATGGAAGAAAACCAATTACATTCTTTTGTATTTCAACAAATGCAGCATTAATGTTATTTACAACGTTTTGTACTTTTCCGACAAACACATCACCTACATCAGCAGATTTTGATTGATATTCACCTGCAACAATGTCCATGATTTTTTCGTTTTCCAACATTAACAGTACTATTTTATCCTGATGAGAGGTAATTATGATGCGATTTCGAATACTCATTTTTTCTTCCTGCTTTCCGCGAAATGCATTTGAAGCCGATGGATTTGACAGGAATACGGCGGATATGTTTCCTGACAAAAATCGTAAAAAGCTGAAAGAACAAGTTCCGGCTTGATATTTACTTCGCTTCCACTTGTCAGAGAAAGATACAGGGGTTCTCCTTCGTATTCACAGTGAATTTCTCCGATTCCATCCGGACATTCATATCCCCATGTCAGAATATGTGGTTTTAAATCAACTGTCTTTTCGGACTTCTTTGTTTTTTTAACAACATTTATTTCCGGCTGTTCTACAAAATGACACCACTTTTCTTTCCAGCATTCAGGAAATACTTCCGGCTGTTTTTCTACAATCATATAATCCGCTGATCGGAGAAGCGACATGGAATTTTTAAAATCATCCGGCATAATTGCAATCTCTGTAACAAACAACTCTTCCGTCATATAACGGTTAAAATAAGTAACCAGTTCCGGCAGAGACATATCCGGCAGAGAATTAAATTCCACATCTAAATATTCACCATCACTGGTAAGTCCTACTCCTAACGGTGACGCAAAACTCATTAACTGATGAGGGCTGAATCCTTTTGAATAAGCCACATCTAATTTTGCCCTTCGAATTGCTTTTTGAAAAAAACGCATACAATCCAAATGTCCGATAAATTTCATCGAACCGGTTTTTGTAAATCGTATTCTTGTCTTCATATAGCCGCCTCTCCCTTCTCTGTTCCCTGTCTGATACAAATTCCGGCATGAAAGGATGCAGCACCGCACCCGCTGCATTTCATGCGGCAATTTGGTGTAATCTTTCCATTTTTTGCATTTTCATATTCTCTGTATAAATAATCTCTTCGAACACCAATATCAATAAAGTCCCATGGAAATATCTCATCTTTTGAACGCTCCCTGTAATTATAAAAATTGCGGTCAACATTACACTCATCCAAAATTTCATTCCATATTTCCGGGCGGAAATAATCTGTCCAGGCATCAAAAATACATCCTTTCTGATATGCTTTTTCTATAACGGCAGAAAGTTTTCTGTCTCCTCTTGCAAAAATACCTTCCAATTCAGAAGTTAACGCATCATGGCAAATATATCGAATGGAACGCTGATTCACCTGTTCTTTCACTTTGCGGGTGAGATACTTTCTTTTTTCTTCAAAATACTCAGCAGTTCCCATAGGCGCCCATTGAAACGGCGTAAAAGGTTTTGGAACAAAAAAAGATGTACTTGCCGTGATTTCCGGTCGTCCGTTTCGTTCTTCTTTCGGACGTTCAAAATAAACAGCCGCAATTTCGTTGGACAGTCCGGCAATTGCCGCAATGTCTTCATCTGTTTCGCCGGGAAGTCCAAGCATAAAATACAATTTAATGCGGTTCCAACCGCCTTCAAAGGCTTCTGCTGCTCCCTTTAAGATGTCTTCTTCCGTCAGGCCTTTATTGATAACATTACGCATTCTCTGAGAGCCTGCTTCCGGAGCAAAAGTCAGGCTGCTCTTTCTTACATCCTGTACTTTACTCATTACATCCAGTGAAAACGCATCAATTCGAAGAGAAGGAAGTGCAATATTTAACTTTCTTTTTTTCCCTTCTTCTATCAAAAAATATACAAGTTCAGGTAAATCTTCATAATCACTGGAACTTAATGAACTTAATGTAATTTCTTCATATCCGGTGTTGTCAAGCATCTCTATCGCCTTTTTTTTCAAAAAATCCACATTTCTTGGACGTATCGGCCGATAAATCATCCCTGCCTGACAAAAACGGCATCCTCGAATACAGCCACGTTGAATTTCCAATACAACCCGATCCTGTGTAGCCCGTATATACGGCACCAAAGGTTTAGAAGGATAGTAGGTATCGCTTAAGTTTTGCACTACCTGTTTTTTTACTTTTTCAGGCGCTTCCGGACAATTCGGATTTCTTTTTGCAATGGTTCCGTCATCGTGGTACGTAATGTCGTAAAGTCCGGGAACATAGATTCCTTCAATTGCCGCCGCTCTTTTCAGGAAAGTCACTCTGTCTTCATTTTTTTCTCTTGAATCTTTGTATACGTCCAAAAGCTCCCGATATGAAGTTTCTCCTTCACCAATGTAAAATATATCAAAAAAATCAGCAATTGGTTCCGGATTGTATGTGCACGGACCACCGCCAATAACAATTGGATCTTCCCATGTGCGCTCCCGTGCATGCAGGGGGATTTGAGAGAGATCTAAAATCTGCAGTATATTCGTACAACCCATTTCATATTGAATGGTAATGCCCAGAAAATCAAATTTTTTCACGGCTTCCTGAGTTTCCAGTGCAAAAAGAGGAATCTGTCTTTTCCTCAATATATTATCCATATCAGGCCAGGGAGAATACACACGCTCGCAATATGTATCTTCCCAACGGTTAAACATATCATATAAAATCTGAATACCGAGATGAGACATACCAATTTCATAAACATCCGGAAAACACATGCAAAAACGTACAGCAACTGCTGACGGATCTTTTTTTACCATATTTAATTCATTGCCAATATATCGGGCAGGTTTTTCGACCTGCATCAGAATATCATCACTTAGTGCAAGTTTTCTCATTCTTAAATTTCCTTTCTGCAAACAAATTTCCTGTTCGTTAATTATACACAACTTACTGATATACTGTCAAATAACTTGCCACTTTTTTTGTCGTATGCTATAGTAAAAAAGAATGATTAAAAGGAGGGACAAATTATGGCTTGGTGTCCAAAATGTAAAAATGAATATGTAGAGGGTATTCGTACTTGTGCAGATTGCGGCATTGAATTAGTTGACGAACTGATTGATGAAATGCCGGAAGAGCCGACAGATGACAACCCTGCCGAGTTGTATCATGCGGCAAGTGAGTATATTGCCGCGAACATGCC
>CAZGDT010000192.1:0-3318 GCA_964524245.1 uncultured Eubacterium sp.
AGCAATTCATTATTGGAAAGTCTTGTCTTTGCCAAACGGTCGGCACTCCATGTAATCCGGCATTATAAAGCGATACCGTCACAGGATTTTCCATCCGTTTCTGCCGGATCCGAACAACTAACGGAACTTTTTGAAACCTACAAAAACAATCTGTCACATGCAATTGAACTGGAAAGGAAGCGAAATAATCATGAATGAAATTACCATGCAAATGAATGCGGATCCTTTGATTCGTATGGCTCTTGCCGAAGATATCACAAGTGAGGATATTTCCACAAATGCTGTAATGAGAGAGGCAAAACAGGGTGAGGCAGACCTGATATGCAAAGAAGATGGAATCATAGCCGGACTTCAGGTTTTTGAACGTGTATTTATGCTTTTAGATCCGGATACACGAATCACTTTTTACTGTCAGGATGGAGATTCCGTAAAAAACGGTCAAAAAATGGCAACCCTTCACGGTGACATTCGAATTCTGCTCTCAGGAGAACGCACCGCACTGAATTATCTTCAAAGAATGAGTGGCATTGCCACTTATACAAGAAGCACTGCCGCCATGCTGGAAGGAACCAAAACAAAACTTTTAGATACACGGAAAACGACACCAAACAACCGTATTTTCGAAAAATATGCCGTCAAAGTCGGTGGCGGAAATAATCACCGATATAATCTTTCCGACGGTGTTCTTCTGAAGGATAATCATATCGGAGCCGCCGGCAGTGTAACCAATGCCATTGCCATGGCAAAAGACTATTGTCCTTTTGTGCGGAAAATAGAAATCGAAGTTGAGAACCTCGACATGGTACGTGAAGCGGCAGACGCCGGTGCTGACATTATCATGCTGGACAACATGTCAACGGAGGATATGGAAGAAGCCATCCGCATTATTGACGGTCGTGCCGAAACGGAATGTTCCGGCAACGTAACGAGAGAAAATGTTGCAAAATTAACAGATCTTGGGGTAGACTATATATCGAGTGGCGCTCTGACCCATTCCGCTCCGATTCTCGATATCTCACTCAAGAACCTGCACGCTGTTGAATAACGGAGGTGCCCATGTCTGGAGAAGAACGACGGAATCAATTATTGCGTTATCTGTCTGATAAAGAACATCCAATCTCAGGAACAGTCCTGTCCCAAAAATTTGGTGTGAGCCGCCAGATAATCGTTCAGGACATTGCGCTCCTGCGCTCTGCCCATGTGGATATTATTTCTACAAACCGGGGCTACATGCTTCCTGAAACGCACAAATCGAATGTTATACGGGTCTACAAATGCTGCCACACGGATGAACAGGCAGAAGACGAACTAAACTGCATTGTTGATCAGGGTGGAACAATCATCAATGTATTTGTAAATCACAAAATTTATGGTCGAATTCACGGGGATATGAATATCCGCTGCCGGCGCGACGTAAATGAATATATCGATGGCATTCACAGTGGAAAATCCGCTCTTCTGAAAAAAGTAACATCCGATTACCATTATCACACCATCTCAGCAGAAAATGAGTCTGTTTTGAATGACATCGAAAATGAGTTGGCAAAACGCGGTTATCTTGTTATTCAAAAAGATAACAAATAAATATATATGAGGTGACAAACCATGACATTATCAGTAGGTATAAAAGGATCCGGTACAATTACGGCAAATGAAGATTTATCTGCCAAATCAATGGGAAGCGGCACTCTGTCCGTATTGGCAACTCCTGCCATGATTGCCCTGATGGAACAGACAGCCTGGAAAAGTGTCGCCCCCTATCTGGAAAAAGGACAGGGGACGGTGGGCATTCATCTTAATATTTCGCATGACGCCCCCACACCAATGGGTATGGAAGTATTATGCGAAAGTGAACTCGTGGAAATAGATGGGCGACGTTTAGTATTTACGATTACGGCAAAAGACGCCCGCGGCACCATTATCGGCAGCGGACGTCACGAACGTTTTATTATTGACGAAGAAAAGTTTCAGAAAAAGGCCGATTCCTTTATCATATAAAACCATAAGCATTTCAACATGTCCACGGTTCAATAAATGCTAGTAAATCAACTGTACATCATCCAGATACCATGCCAGATATTCTTTGTTGGCCGGCCCATAACTTCCACCTACCACAAAATCAAAGGATGTCTGACTTCGGAGATCCGCCGTCAGCTTTGCATTAAACAACAGAGTCTTCGTTGCAAATCCCACTTTCTTATCTGTTTCCTTAAACTTATGTCCCTTCTGACTTTTCCCATTTTTCACCTGAGGCATATCACCGTCAACAGATGACGCCGGTTTCACCATACCTTCCGTATAGTAAAATTTATAATATTCACGTTCTGAAGAAAGTGCATTTTCCTGTGTAGTATATGTATTGAACGCATACTTTTTATTAATGGTCCCTGCTTTACCAAAAAATGAATTGATTCCTATCCCCACATGGCGGCTTGCGTCACTTACTACACGAACCTTAACCCGGATTCCCTTATAGTCACCCAGTTTACTCGCCGGATTTCCCGTCAGATTTGACAAATTCACGGTAAATACCGGACAAAAACTATAAAATTTAGGAACTACTTTAAGCACTTTATTGTTCGGATTTTCCGGATCCGTCACAACCTTCATTGTTTCACCCGATGCAAGGTAGTGTGCCGGTTCATTTCCTCCGCTGGTGAGCCCCTCGCCCAATGTATAATTGCCCCAGTCCGTTCCATCTGCGTAGCTTTCAAAGTTTTCAACCGTATGTGCCTGATAAGTAATCTTTTCCTTAACCGTTATTTTACATTTCAGTTTTTTCCCTTTAATTTTTGCCGTAACCGTAGCTTTCCCTTTTTTCTTTGCTTTAACTTTTCCTTTTTGAGAAACCGAAGCAACTGTTTTTTTGGAAGATGTCCATTTCACCTTTTTCTTCGTATTTTTTACTTTTAATGTAAGTGTTTTCCCGACGTATAATGTCGCTTTTGTTTTGTTCAGCTTAATCTTCTTTTTTGCCGCTTCTGCAGTATTTCCCCCGGTCAACGCAAGCATAAGCACAAAGACAAGAAATACAGCAGCTCCTTTTTTTATTTTTTTCATTAATAATATCTCCTTCTTTATTTTTGATAAAACCTCCGGTATTATTTCCACCCGGGAGCTTATCCTTTCTTTTTATTCTTTGATTACAGTATATCAATAAATTCTGTGAAAAGCAACTCTACGCTTTAACTGTTTTCGTCATTTTGCCTATGGATGTAACGTCCTGCAGACTTGTCAGGAAAGACCTTTATGACAGTATTCCGAAAAAGGAACCTTGTTTTTAATCTTATCATTTACGGAGCAATAACCGTGTTATAA
>CAZGDT010000193.1:0-3292 GCA_964524245.1 uncultured Eubacterium sp.
CATAAAAAGAAGAGATGTCAATGATTGCCTGTTTCGAACAATTGTGCTATACTACATTTATATGTTTACGCAAGAATGGAAAGGAGACCGGCTATGGAAGGTCAGGAACAGAAAAAGACATTAAAGCATTTACAGGGGCTGAAGGGACGTGTTCAGAACAGTTTAAGCGGTTTTTTGCGTGCATGCCTTGTTGCAATTCTCGTGGCATTTCAGTTTGCTGTTTTGATTGTGCTGCCTTTTTTCCTGCGTCAGTATACCACGTTATTTTATGTTCTGATAGAGTTGTTTGGTGTATTTACGATTCTAGCGCTTACGAATGATAATCGGAGCATGTCGTATAAATTTGGCTGGCTCTGTATTACGGTAGTTCTTCCGATTTCCGGCAATATCATGTTTGCTTTGTGGGGAAAAGTGGGGAAGAAGAACAAATTAAACCGGCGCATCAAAGCGACAATTAAAGAAGTTGATAAGCATTTGGACTGGTATCCGGACGTATCTCGTGAATTTAACGAAGAACACCCGGTTTCTTCACGTATGTCCCGTTATATGGAAGCGGAAGGAGCACCTGTCACTAAGAATAATAAAGCGCAATATTTTGAAATGGGTGAAGATGCATTTGAATCCCTGTTTGCTGATTTGGAAAAGGCGAAAAGATATATTTTTATCGAATTTTTTATTGTGGCAGAGGGGGCAATCTGGGATCAGATGCATGAAGTTCTCAAACGTAAAATTGAGGAAGGGGTTGAGGTGAAATTTTTATATGATGATTTTGGCGCCCTTTTACGTACCAGTACGGATTTTGCTCAGAAACTCAGAGAAGAAGGATTTGAAGTTGAGATTTTCAATCCGATACATAAATATACAAGTAAACTGTTTATGAATTTCCGTGATCATCAGAAAATTGTTGTTATTGACGGCGAGATTGCTTATACGGGCGGCTTCAACATCGCAGATGAGTATGCAAATCTTGTAGAACGTTTTGGAAAATGGAAAGATGAGGGGGTTCGTTTTCAGGGAGATGTCGTATGGGGAATGGCGATTACTTTTTTGGAACTTTGGGCTGTTTGTGCCGGAGATACGGCAATTGATTATGAGCGGTATCGTGCACCGGGGCAGCCGGAGGAGACGGATATGTATTGTCATGTACTGCGTGACGGCCCTGCTCTGGATACAAGGTCGTTTGTGGGATGCATGTATAAACAAATGATTCATTATGCCGGAAAGAAAATGTATATCATGACTCCTTATCTTATATTGGAAGAGTTTATGATTGAAACTCTTCTGGAGGCTGTACGCCGCGGTGTTGACGTACGTATCATTACGCCGCGAATTCCGGATAAAAAATACATAAAATATATGACGGAATACAATTATGGCATTCTTTTAAAGAACGGAATCCGAATCTATGAGTATGTGCCGGGGTTTATCCATTCAAAAGTTGTTATGAATGAACATTGTGCCATTGTTGGAACAATCAATATGGATTATCGGAGTTTTTATCTTCATTACGAGAACGGAGTCTGGGTTTATGACGAGAAATTCAGAGAGGCAGTCGAAAGAGACTTTCAAAAAACATTTCAGGTTTCCGAAGAAATTTATTATGCTGAATGGAAGAATCGTCCGGTAAAAAAGAAAATAATTCAGCATATCCTGCATGTATTTGAAGCTTTGGTATAAATAATATTGAGTGAGGAAATGATATGATAGCTTTTGTTAAAGGAATTCTTGATTCCATAAGTGAAGACCGTATCGTTGTGGAAAATCAGGGGATTGGCTTTGAGATTCTTGTGCCCGGTTCCGTTGTACAGGCACTGCCACAGCCCGGGAACACCGTGAAAATATATACTTATACATATGTGAGGGAAGATATATTACAATTATATGGATTTCTTACCAGGGACAGCATGGATATGTTTAAGCTTCTTATCACGGTCAATGGAATTGGTCCGAAGGGGGCACTCGGCATTTTATCCGTGATGGATACGGATACGCTTCGGCTCGCCATTCTCTCGGAAGATGCAAAAAGCATTGCGAAAGCACCGGGAATAGGAATTAAGACAGCCGGTAAACTTGTACTTGAATTGAAAGATAAATGCCATCTTGAAGATGTTTTCGAAAACGGCGATTTGCAGGATGAAGCAGTTCCGATGGCAAATGGTGCCGGAAACGATTCCCGCAATGACGCCATAGAAGCATTGACAGCCCTGGGATATTCGGCTTCAGAGGCGACACGGGCAGTTCGCAATGTTAATATCGTACCGGATATGACGGTGGAAGATATTTTGAAACAGAGTTTGAAAAATCTGTAAAGGAAGAGAGTTATGGAGAAAAGAGTGATTTCTACGGAACTTATGGAAGAAGATTATAAGATTGAGAACAGTCTTCGTCCAAAGTTTTTGACGGATTATATCGGGCAGACAAAAGCAAAAGATAATATGAAGGTGTACATAGAAGCTGCGAAAGCGCGGGGAGAGGCACTCGATCATGTTCTTCTTTATGGACCTCCCGGTCTCGGAAAAACAACACTGGCCGGAATTATAGCCAATGAAATGGATGTAAATTTGAAAATCACATCCGGACCGGCGATAGAAAAGCCGGGTGAGATGGCGTCGATATTGAATAATCTTCAGGATGGGGATTTGCTTTTTGTGGATGAGATTCATCGTTTGAACCGACAGGTGGAAGAAGTGCTTTATCCTGCCATGGAAGATTTTGTTATTGATATTGTGATTGGTAAAGGGGCTTCTGCCAGAAGCATCCGGCTTGATTTACCCAAATTTACACTTGTCGGTGCTACAACCAGGGCGGGAATGCTGACAGCTCCTCTTCGTGACCGGTTTGGTGTTGTTCATCGATTGGAATTTTATACAACAGAGGAGCTTACACAGATTATTCTGCGCTCAGCAAAAGTTTTCCATGTGAAGATTGATGAACAGGGAGCGTTGGAAATCGCCAGAAGATCCCGTGGAACCCCCCGCCTCGCGAACCGGCTTCTCAAGCGTGTCAGAGATTTCGCGCAGGTGAAATATGATGGCATAATCACATTGAAAGTGGCAAATTTTGCTTTGGATTTGTTGGAAGTAGATAAACTCGGACTGGATAATACGGATAGAAATATACTTCTTTCCATGATTGATAAATTTAATGGCGGACCGGTCGGATTGGATACGCTGGCAGCCTGCATCGGCGAAGACAGAGGGACGATAGAAGACGTTTATGAACCGTATCTTATTCAGAATGGTCTGATTGCGAGGACACCGCGCGGACGTGTTGCTACGGAAAAAGCGTATCT
>CAZGDT010000194.1:0-1742 GCA_964524245.1 uncultured Eubacterium sp.
ATGATGAGTCAGGTGAAGAATTGGATTTTTCTGAGCAGTATCAGAAGTGCGCATTTGTATCAGAAGAAGCGTTAGACGGTTACAGTTCTTCCGATATTTTGCCGCAGGGGAACTACAAAGTAATTGGTTCCGGCAGTGTGACAAAATTTGATTTAACGAAGTATACGGGATACTCCGGCGACGGAACAACTCTTTCGGCGAGTTCATTGGAAGATGGTGCGGGAATTAATATACAGATACTGAATGGTGATTATGCACGTTTGCATTGCTTTGTTATTTCCAGTCTGAAATTTATCTGGTAAGAAAAGAAATTTGCCGACGTAAGGATTGACAGGAGGAGCAGCCGTTATGAAAAAAGTTTTACCGGCCGGTCATTCTTAATGTTAAATATAATGATATTCTTTACGTTTGACAGCGTAGAAAATCAGGGTAACCATCATTGCGAAAATTTCTGCTGTAAAAAGTGAATACCAAACACCGGACAGTCCGAAGAACAAGGGCAAAACCAGTACACCGGCAATTTGAAAAACCAGCGTCCGCAGAAACGAGATTGCCGCAGAAACGATACCATTGTTTAGTGCCGTGAAAAATGCGGAACCAAATATACTGAATCCGCTGAACAACACGGATACAGAATAAAAATGAAATGCGGTTGTTGTGATATCGAGGGTAATGGGGTTGCTGCCAACAAAAAGGTTTGCCAAAGGAGATGATAGAGCGAAAGCGGTGGCCGCCAGAACTACACTGGAACCGATAACCAGTGTGTTGCTTTTGCGGAACAGCCCTTTTAATTCATCTCGATTCTGTGCTCCATAGTGAAATCCAATGACCGGCGCAATGCCGATGGAATATCCGAGGAATACGGCGGCAAAAATAAAACCGACATACATTACCGCACCATAGGCGGCAACTCCGTTTTCTCCGGCGAATTTCATCAATTGGTAATTATACAAAATGGAAACTACCGACATGGAAATATTGGTGACTAACTCAGACGAGCCGTTGGTACAGCTTTCAAAGAGTGCTTTCCTATCCCAATGAAATTTGCCGAGTTTTAACATGCTTGTCTTGTTTTTTATAAAGTAAATAAGAGGCACGATACCGCCGACGCATTGCGCAATAATGGTTGCAGTGGCAGCACCGACAATGCCCCATTTGAAAACAATGATAAACACGGCATCCAGTATAATGTTTGTGAGGCCGGCACCGACCGTAATTACCAAACCTAAAATGGGTTTCTCAGCGGTTACCAAAAAGCTTTGAAACAGATTTTGCAGCATAAAAGCCGGAAGCGTTGACAAAAGAATACGCCCATAGGTGATGCAGTATGGAAGAAGTTCTGCGTCTGCACCCATTGCGAGTGCCACCGGTTCAATAAAAATGATGCCTGAGACGGCAAGTACGGCGCCGCAGGCAATTGTAATATATACGAGCATGGAAAAAATTTGATTTGCCTGTTCATTTTTTTCTTTGCCAAGTGCTGCAGAAACCAAAGCGCTGCCGCCGGCTCCAAACATAAAACCAAGACAGCCAAGAATCTGAGTGAAAGGCATAATCAGATTGATTGCGGCAAAAGGCGTGATGCCGACAAAGTTTGAGATATAAAATCCATCCACCACGCTGTAAATGGATGTAAAAATCATCATAACAATTGTTGGCATGGTAAAGCGCAGCAATTTTCCGTAATTAAAGTGATTAGAAAGTTGAATCTTCATTTATTTAATCTCCTTCATTTCTTCCCG
>CAZGDT010000194.1:1842-3286 GCA_964524245.1 uncultured Eubacterium sp.
GGTTAAGCAGACACGTTTTGATTTTCCGCCGGCAGGTTCCAGGTAGACGATATCTTCTTTTTCCAGTTTGCGAAGAGCGGAGTTGACGGTTTGCTTATTAACACCGGATAACCTGATTAAGTCAGGAAGACGGCACTGACCGTCATTGTCAGACAGGGCATATAGGATTGCCATTGCGCTGTCTGAGAAACCTTGTCTGATGGCGATTTCATGATAAACCTCATCAATTTCAGATATTAGTCGGTTGTATCGTCGGGTTTCCGACTGTTTTACTTTTTCCATAGGGAGAGTCTCCTTTATGTATGAAATCATACATGCGGCATTATAGTATGATTTCATACATAAGTCAAGACATAAAAATGAATTATTGAATCACTTAGAGTTAAACGAATGCTATATGGACAAATCGATGCAGCTTCCTGTAACGCCCGCACCAAGATTCATCACCTTCATGGAAGAAAAATCCACACCTTCCGCATCGATTTCGACGATGTAATTTTTCTGTTGCTGTGAAAATGTGCGTGTTCCTTCACCGATGGCATTTACCGCCTCTTTGGCTTCGCTGCGGAGTTTATCTAATTTCTCACGGTCAGCGGCTTCTTCGTCATCATCCCACTGGGATTTTTGTTTTTTTCGTTTTTCCTGCAGGGCAATGGATTGTGCCATTTTTGCTGCCTGATATAAATCTTTATCATATTCCATTAATTTTTTTTCATCACCGGCCGGCACAATATCGCCTTTTGCAAGAGCACGATAGACTGCCATAATTTTTCCAAATTCTTTATTTTGTTTTTCTGTTGCGGCCTGCTGTGTTTTTTGTGATGCCAGTTCCGCTGTATACAGAAGCATATTACTGTGCTCATTACGGTCTTTCACCAGCTGTTTGCCTGCCTTCTCCGTAAGGACAAGAACATCGTCTTTATCTGATAGTATTACATCTTCACCGGAAGCATTTTTTACCTTCGTTCCCTTTGGCACGCGGTATGCTTCGTATGTATGCAAATATTGCATCATATCAGATTGTATTTTTTCCATAATAACCTCGTTTCTTTTTTATAGGAAAATATATTTTAGTACAAATAAAATTGCCAGAATATACATTAGCGGCTTTACTTTTTTGGCATTACCTGAGAAGACATTGATTACGACATAGGAAATCATGCCGAGTGCGATACCCTCTGAAATGCTGTACATAAGCGGCATGGCAAGCATGGCAAGGTAAGCGGGAACTGCTTCAGTAAGGTCATCAAAGTCAACGCTGATAATGGAAGATACCATGAGGAATCCGACAAATATCAGGGCAGGTGCCGTGGCAAAAGATGGAATTGCCGTGAAAATCGGTGCAAAGAAAATCGACAGCAGGAAGAGAATACCGGTTACCATGGAAGACAGACCGGTACGGCCGCCTGCGGCAACACCTGCTGAGGATTCAACATAGGTAGTT
>CAZGDT010000195.1:0-3269 GCA_964524245.1 uncultured Eubacterium sp.
TCGGAAGGCAGAATCATGGACACGATAAATCCGGAAAGGCACAATACCAGAATGAGAATCACGAATATTTTTGTAATGAGAGCAACAATACCTCCCACTCTTCCCACGATATTAATTTTTTTAATTGCATCCGATTTCATCATAAAAACTCCTTTCATTCATTCCATTGTTTACGAACCCATCATACCGCATCAAAAAATGCTTGTCAATAATTTTTTAATGTTTATCATTAAATAGTTCCAAAACGGTAATTTTCTCCAATTCGCAAAAAAACGTCTCTTTTAGTTGACAAGCGAACTACAAAATTCTATAATCGCAATTGTGACATATCATATAAAGACAAACAGGAAATGAGGGATTGTGAGTGAGACTCAACACTAAAAAGGGAAAGATAACATTGATTGCCGTCATTGCAACACTCGTTGTGCTGACAGGCACAGTTCTTGGTATACATATTTACTATATGAATCGATGGTACCCCAATACATGGATCGCCGGAAGAGATGTTTCCAACATGACTTACGAAGAATCTGCCGGCTTAATCCAACGCGTCTACGATACCTATTCCCTTTCCATCAAAGCAAGAAATGATGGCTTTCTTATCATTTTCAGGGACGACATAGACTACCGTGTGGACATTCAGGATTCCCTGAAAGAGCAGTATGATAAACAGCATGATTCTCTTCCCATTCTCTCTTTAGGAGGAAAGAAGGAAGTTCTCATTGACCTGAATGCCGTTTATGATTCCAAATCCCTCGAAACACTGCTAAGTCAGTCCGCCATTGTAACGGGAAGTGACTCTTACCCTGTTTCACATCCCAAAGATGCCAAAGTAGTTTTTTCGCAGGAAAAAAAATACCTTGTAATTCAGAAAGAAGATTTGGGTAATACGCTAAATTCCGATGAATTTTTGAAGGCAGTTGAATCAGCACTTTTTTCCGGAAAAGAAGAAATCGATCTCTCCAGCGAAGAAGATTATCCCAATGTTTACGAAAAACCGGATGTTTATTCTACGGAACCGGAACTGCAAAATAAAGTTGATGCCTGCAATCCCGTCGTTCTTCGTTGGATAACATGGAAAATAAATGATAATATTGAAGAAACCGTAGAACCTGAACAGATTTACCGTTGGTGCGCATATAAAAACGGTAAAGTTTCTTTTAAGAAGAAAGCGATTGAAAAGTGGGTTGAGAAAACCTGTTTCAAATACAAAACCGTCGGTGTTACACGGACGTTTAAGAATCATGCCGGCAAAAAAATCAGCGTTACCGGCGGAGATTACGGATGGCAGCTCGTTTATGACTCCATGCTGAAGCAGCTGAATAACGCACTCAAAAAAGAAATGGATGCAGAAAAGCAAAAGGCATATATGGAAAATCCGGAATCAGAACAGAAGAAATCTTTGACGATAACCAAAAAGCCTAAATATGCCAATACTGCTTTTCAGATGAACACGGAAGACAAAACAAAGGACTGGGACACCAAAAACTTTACCGAAATTTCCCTCGCCAGTCAGAAGGTCTATGTATGGAGAAAGGGAAAAGTTGTCTTTACATGCAAAACAATCAGCGGCCGTCCTGTAAAAGACAGAAAAACCCGAACCGGCGCATATTATATTAAAGAACATCAGCCACACCGCGTGCTGAAAGGGGATGATTATGAAACACCGGTAAACAACTGGGTTCGCATTATGTGGACCGGTACCGGTTTTCATGCGGCTCCCTGGCAGGCATGGAGCCGCTGGACGAAAAACTATTATAAAACACGCGGTTCCCACGGGTGTCTGAATCTGTCCGTATCGGATTCAAAAAAAATATACGATTTATTGAAATACCGGGAAATGGTGTTTATTTACTGATATGCTCACCCCGCATTTACGACACATAGTCATACTCCAACACTACCACGGACAACGGCGGCAGATATAGTTCCAAACGATAGAAATTCTTTGCAGAATCTTCTTTCTCATCCGGCTTTCGGACAACGGGCGTATCTGTTTTTTCCGCCCGGATTGGTTTTGCATTTACCCTTCCTTCGCCGCCAAATCGCTCCTCATCCGAATTCAGTATTTCCTTAAACGTTCCCGGACATGGTGCATTTACGGTATACTTTTCATGCGCGACAGGCGTAAAGTTCACAATAAACATCAGCTGTTTTTTCGCAGAACTTCCACGACGGACAAAGGCTACGGTACTCGTTTCCGGACGCCAGCAGTCCATCCATTCAAATCCTATATCTTCAAAGTCGTTATAATAAAATGCATCATACTTTGTATACAGACGGTTTAACTCCCGCACATAAGTCTGCATCTGACGATGTCTTACATCTTCATCCAAAAGGAACCAGTCAAGACTTCTGTACTCAGCCCACTCACGCTTTTGAGCAAATTCCTGTCCCATAAAAAGGAGCTTCTTGCCGGGATGTCCGTACATAAATCCATATGTGGCACGAAGAGAAGCAAATTTGTCTCCCTCCAAGCCGGACATTTTATTAAGCAGAGAACATTTTCCATGCACCACTTCATCATGAGAAAGAACCAATATATATTTCTCACTCGTATAATAGTCAATGCTGAAGCAAAGCTGACCGTGATGGTGCTGTCTGAAATAGGGATCTAACTTCATGTACTCCAGGAAGTCATTCATCCATCCCATGTTCCATTTGTAAGAAAATCCAAGACCTCCGTCCTGCACCGGCGCCGTGACGCCCGGCCATGCCGTCGATTCTTCCGCAATAATATAAGCTCCCGGATGTTCTTTTTCCACTTCCGAATTCAAATGCTGAAGAAACCGAATTGCTTCATAATGTCTGTTGCCGCCATCCTCGTTGGGAAGCCACTGACCATCCTGTTTTCCATAATCCAGATATAACATGGAAGCCACGGCATCCACACGCAAACCGTCTATATGAAATTTATCAATCCAAAACAGTGCATTAGCTATAAGAAAATTTTTAACTTCCATCCGTCCATAATCAAAAATATAGGTTCCCCAGTCCGGATGTTCTCCCCTTCTGCTATCCGGATGTTCATACACCGGCTGACCGTCAAAACGTCCAAGGGCATGTGCATCTCTCGGAAAATGTGCCGGTACCCAGTCAAAAATCACCTGAATCCCCCGTCTGTGCATTTGATCAACAAAATACATGAAATCCTTTGGAGTACCATACCGGCTGGTAGGTGCATAATAACACCCTACCTGATAGCCCCAGGAACCGTCAAACGGATACTCTGCAATACCCATAAGCTCAACATGTGTATATCCCATGTC
>CAZGDT010000196.1:0-3266 GCA_964524245.1 uncultured Eubacterium sp.
TAGGTTGGGATGACACAACAAATACTGTGATGATTGTGTACGACACAACTCTTGCATATGTAGGAAATTATGCAGTTGAAACATATGCCGGAACCGGTGAAAGAAAGAAACACGACAGCGGACTTTCAACAATGGCATTTGTTGATCCCGAAGGCATTACAGTAAATGCAAAAGGTGATATCATAGTTGCGGATAGCGGTATGATAAGAAAGCTTGCTAATGGAAAGAGTGAAACGATCGAGTTTGAACCTTCTTACATTACAGCAAATCTTGTAAGATGCTATAACAACGAAATTTATGTTTTGACAAATGAATTCCGGAATACAGATGGTGTTAAATACTACGGCATAGTGAAATTAACTGATGTCGGAGCAGAAGGTGTATTTGTTACAGAAGCAACCTATAGTACTATAACAGATTTTGATATTTCAAAAGATGGAAAGCTTTATGTTATATACAATAATGTAGGTGTAGGACAAACATATCTTGGACAACTTGATTTGGCGAATGCGGATATCAATTACATTACTCAACTTGATTCGGGTATTAAAACATTAGCAGTCGATGATAAAGGGAATATTTTCTTAGGAAATACAGTTAAAGGTTCATTGTACTTCTACAATGTATCTACAGGGAAATTAAAACTTTTTGCGGGTGCTGATGAAAAAACAAAATTTGTCGATGGACCGAATGCAATGTTCTTTGAACCAAGAAGATTAGATTACAGTAACGGCTACTTATATGTGCTTGACTATAATGTAATCAGAAGAGTTTCGATGGATAGTGCATATCAGGCTGTAACCTCCGAGACACTTGCAGGTAAAGTAACGGCAGATCAACATCCCGAAACAATAAACGGTAAAGGCAGCGATGTTACATTTGCTCCAAGTTATCTTATGGATATGGTTGTAATTGGCGATGATGTTTATTTGACAGATCCCAAAAACGCAATGATCAGATATATTCATAACTAAGATGGAATGTGGCTATAGCGCATCAAACACGCTATAGTCATTTCCTTATCGGAGGCGGAGAAATATGAAATGCAAGACGGTTGTATGTTCTTCTGTTGGTATGAAGCGAAAAGTAAACCAAGATAATTTTTATGTAAATGGTTTTATCAACGAAGAGCAAAAACATTATATATTAAAGTCTTATTTTTCTTCAAAAGCTGAGCAGGTGCTATGCATCTGTGATGGTATGGGTGGAGAAAAATGTGGAGAAGTAGCATCGTATATTGCTGTAAAGAAATTGATAAGCTATAAAGAAAGATATAGTAATTTAATAAACAGATTTGATGAACATATGAATGCTTACGTTCAGAGTGCCAATAATGCTATATGCGCATTCATTCAGGAAAATAACGGAGAGCGTAGTGGCTCAACAATGGCATTGCTTTGTATTTCTCCCGAAAAAAAAGAAGCAGTTGCATCCAATGTTGGCGATAGCAAGGTATTCTTATTCAGAAAAAATGAGCTTAAGAAAATTAGTGAAGACCACAATCAAGCACAAAGCCTTGTAAACATTGGTCTTATCACTGAGGACGAGGCAAGGACACATAAAGATAAATCAAAACTCACACAGCATTTTGGTATTTACCAAGAAGAAATGGTTTTAGAGCCATATATAACGGACAATATTATTCTTGAGAAAAATGATCTATTTCTGATTTGTAGTGATGGCTTAACAGATATGTTAAATTATAATGATATAAGCAATATACTTAAGATGGAAACATCTTTGAAAGATAAATGTAAGAGATTAGTGGAGGAAGCAAACAAAAAAGGTGGCGAGGACAACATTACAGTCGTGCTTGCCGGTTTGATTTAATCAAAATACAAAAGTGGATATATACGAGTCGATAATTCGTTGGATTATTGATTCGTATATGCTATTTTATAGGGAACTAAATAAAAAGAGGTGGATAAATTGATCAATTTTGAAAATGTATATAAGGAATATGAAAGTTCTGAAACTATAGCTTTATCAAATGTGTCGTTCCATATTGACCAGGGAGAATTTGTATTTATTATAGGACAGTCGGGAGCAGGTAAATCAACAATAACAAAGTTGATTTTGGCAGATGAGAAACAAACATCCGGGAATATATATGTTGGTGGTGTTGATGTTTCCGGATTGACAGATAAACAAATTCCATACTACAGACGTTCTTTGGGTGTGGTTTTTCAGGAATTTAGATTATTGTCCACCAAGAATGTTTATAACAATATTGCGTTTGCTTTGAGAGTTCGTGGAGCGAGTAATGAGGAAATTAATGAAATTGTTCCCCAATGGCTTGAACTTGTTAGGATTTCAGATAAGGCTCATTGTATGCCTGATGAACTATCTGGAGGAGAGAGACAAAGAGTGGCACTTGCGAGAGCGATGGTAAACAATCCAGCAGTTTTATTGGCGGACGAGCCTACAGGAAATCTTGATCCGGTTATGACTGCTGAAATAATGCAAATATTAACACAGATAAATGAAATGGGAACAACAGTTATTGTTGTTACTCATGATATAAATGTTGTAATATCATCTAGCAGGTTTGTTTTGATTGAATAAAAAAATCTTATTTCCTCAATAAATACCGCAAAGGGAAACAATGCTTAAACACTCTTTTATTGTTTCTTCGGCGCAGTTAAATTCTGCGGTTATAACTCGGCGCAGATGTCCCCACCGCCGATACGGCGGCTAAATTCGTTTTCGGCTTTCGGCGGGAGTGCTTGCGTAAAAGCGGGGTGGCAAGCCTTGCGAAAAAAATCGACCCGGCATAATTGCGGACTTTGACAAAATACTTCATTTTTTTACAAAATAGGAATAGTCATTCGTGTACAAAAAAGCGTCATAGTGATAGCATAGCCTCAACGACGGCATAAGTCAATTTTGAAACAAAAAAGTAGAGCGCTACCACCCTCGGAAAGTTGTAAACGCTCTACATACCGACAGAGTAAACTCTATCCGCAACCATTATACTACAGGGAGAATACTTCTGTCAAATAAATTTTGAAAGGAGTATTTCTATGGCAAAACTAAATGTGATTAAAGCCATCGAGAAAACGAAAGGAAGAATAAACGAAAGATACAGTCTGTATTCAAAGGATATTTCGGACATTAGGGAATACAGCAACGGAGATATAATTCTTTTTTCCGTGAACAGCTTTAAGTTCGGATACGCCCAAGGTCACAAAGCCGCCGTGGCGGAAATGCGAAAGAACGCCAAGGCTTAAAGGGGAGGCATTTAGCATATCGCAGTCGGTCGGCTT
>CAZGDT010000197.1:0-3262 GCA_964524245.1 uncultured Eubacterium sp.
CAAATTGATTAAGCGGCCATATCCGCAAAAAAACTTTTCCTGCAATATTTTCACGTTTAACCGGCCCGGGGGCGTTTGGTTCGGTACCGTTTGGATCGGCACGACTGTCAAGACTGACGGAGCGGTGGTCACCCAAAACATAATACTCGTCATCTTTTAATGTATAAGGATGTTCTGCTGTTCCAATCTCTATTTCATCATCAATCATGGCATCTTTTGCATAAGGATCGTCTATTTTCTTTCCGTTTATATATATCGAATTATTTTCAATATATACCGTTTCACCCGGCAAACCAAAAATACGTTTTACATAATACTCTTCCACATCACGTCCCTTTGGATAAAAAACAATAATATCGTATCGTTCCGGATCATGGAAGCGGTAAATAAACTTATTTACAAGAAGACTGTCTCCATTCTGAAGCGTATCCTGCATGGAATCTCCGTCAACTACCGTCCGCTGCAGAATATATGTCGGCACAACAAAAATACAAAAAACAATAATAAATATATAGAGAAGAACTTCAAATATGATTCCTTTCATACTTCTGTTTTTTCTTACCGCTTTTCGATTTTCTTTCAAGTCATCGATAATCGGATTCTGTTCCTGATTATATTCCATTTTTACACTCCCTCTGCATGTCTGCCCAATTCATGTGTCATGTCAGCAATCAGCTGCATGCTGTTTGATACCCGGTAATGCTCATCCGTAATAATACTGTTTACTCTGTTTACGGTTTCTTCCAATTTGTCATTAACTACGATATAATCGTAGGATTTCATGTAAGAAACTTCTTCACCGGCCCGCATTAGACGGCGTTTAATCTCTTCTTCTTCTTCTGTTCCCCTGCCCTGTAATCTTGCTTTTAATTCATCATAAGACGGCGGGGTAATAAAAATCAATACGGCTTCCGGAAATTGTTCCTTAACCAGCATCCCGCCCTGCATCCCAATTTCCAAAAGGACATCTTTTCCTTCTGATAATTGTTTTTCCACGGCATTCTTCGGTGTACCGTAATAATTTCCAATATATTCGGCCCATTCAATCAGCTCACCGGCCTCTATCATATGTTCAAATTCTTCTTTCGTATGAAAGAAATATTCGCGCCCATCCTGTTCTCCATCACGAGGCTTTCTGGTTGTAGCAGAAATGGATAGGAAATAAGGATACTGACGTATGAGTTCTTTCATAATCGTTCCTTTTCCGGCGCCTGAAAAACCGGAAATAACAGTCAGGATACCTCTTTTTTTCATGTAATTGAACTCCTTTATACTATTCATTATTATTAAGCCGGGCAGCAATCGTTTCCGGCAACAATGAGGATAATACAACCGTTTGATTATCCATAACCAGAACAGCTTTTGTTTTGCGGCCGCATGTGGCATCAATTGCTGTCCCGGCATCTTTTGCCTGTTGGATCAGTCGTTTAATCGGTGCTGCGTCCGGACTGACGATACTGTACACTTTATCACTGTTCACTACGTTTCCGTAACCAATATTAGTAAAATGCATAAGTCCCTCCTTTATTCAATATTCTGAACCTGCTCACGAATTTTTTCAATTTCAGTCTTAAGAGCAATGCCATAATTGGAAATGTTCAGATCATTGGACTTTGACAATGTCGTATTTGCTTCACGGTTCATTTCCTGTATAAGGAAATCCAGCTTTCGACCGACAGGAGCTGTCTCCTCTAATGCTTCTTTCATATGCTGAATGTGAGTACGCAGACGAACCATTTCTTCGTCTACACATATTTTATCGCTGTAAATAACTAATTCCGTTGCTATAACAGCTTCGTCCATTTTCATATTTTCAGGAAGTAATTGATGTAATTTTTCTGTGAGTTTCTGCCTGTACTCTTCCATCATTTGTGGAGAACGTTTCGCAATTTCATCGACATAAGAAGAAATGTTGGCCAATTTCTCTTTCATATCATGACATAGCTTTTCTCCTTCCTGAGAACGACTGTCAATGAACTTTCTTCCTGCTTCCCGGATAGCCTCTGACAGAAGTTCTTGAAGCACATCTTCTTCAATATCTGCTTCTTCCAGTGTAAAGACTTCGGGAAACTTCGATAACGAGTAGGCATCCACACTCTCTTCAACATCAAATTCAGCGGCAATTTTACGTATTCCATCCATATATGCCGCGGCAATATCTGAATTGTAGCGGATGCTGTCACCACTCCCGCGCAAATTTTCAAAATTTACAAAAACGTCAATTTTTCCTCGTCCGGCGTAATTCTTAACCTGATTACGAATCGCTGTCTCAAAAAAATTCAACTTACGGGGAAGACGAACGGAAATATCCAAATAACGGTGATTGACCGACTTCATTTCGATTGTAATTCTATAATTATCGTTGGACGCCTCACCCCGTCCGAAACCGGTCATACTCTGAATCATACTCTGTTCCCCCTGCCATGTGTTTATCCAATCTTAACCATTATAGTGCATGAAAAAGAATAAGTCAAGATTAACCGGGGCACAGTTTAACCGTATTTCTTATATTTTCCGGGGGAACACCTCATGAAGCGGTGGATTTTTTTTCATTCTAGTGATTTCGACAAGCCCAAGCTTTGTTATATCAACAAGGGTTGTTCTTATTTTATCTTTAGCAAGTTCTTTTTGTAATAATTGCATAAGTTTTTGTACGTTATCTTTTTCTTTCATATCAATAAAATCAATCAATATGATTCCTGAAAGATTACGTATTCGAATCTGTCGGGCAGATTCCAATGCCGCCTCACAATTAATCTTGAAAAATGTGGTCTCTTTTTTTCGTTTTCCATCTACTGCTTTTCCGGTGTTAACATCAATCACGGTTAAAGCCTCCGTAATCTCAATAACCAGATTCCCCCCACTCTTCAACCAGACGTTTTTATCATGGAATTTTTTTAATTTTGAAGAAATTCCAAACAGATTATCCAAAGAATAGGATTTATCGTTATATAATTGCACATAATCACCGTACAGCCGATGTAATTCCTCATATACTTCCGGCAAATCAGTCATTACGCATTCGAAATCTTCCAACCGGCATCCCTGCATATATTTGATATAAAAAGGTGACTCTTTTCGAATCCTGGAAAAACAGGTTCTATGCAGTCCCTGTTCCATCATGTTATGCATTTCCTGTAAAAGGGTCATTCCTTCCGTCAATATTTCGGTGTTATCTGCTGTCTGTGCACCGGTCCGCAGAATTATTTCGTAAGATTCTTTTTCAAAACGTGACAATATCTTTTGAAGTTCTTCCCTGCGT
>CAZGDT010000198.1:0-3261 GCA_964524245.1 uncultured Eubacterium sp.
TCTTTTCTCCTAAAATCTCAAGCTTTTTGCCCAGCTCATAGTTCATGTTATTCATATAATCGTACTGCTGCTCAACAACATCTAAAAGATACTTCTCTTGATAATCGGAAAATGCTTCTGTAAGTTGATCACCGTCAACAATACCACCATCGATCAGTCTGCGAATATCTGCACGAAGATTCTCCGCAGATGTACGTGCCAATTTCCCCGCAAAAATATCTGCTTTATTTTTTTCTTCTTCAACATACACTAAAACATCGTCAACAAGCTTCTGAATTTCATTGGTAGTGGAATTAAATTCAGCACATATTCTTTCCCTTTCAGCACGAAGCTGTTCTTCATTCATTTGGCTTTCCTTAATATACTGCATAACTGTAGCCTGTGCTGTATCAATATAAGCTCTGACTTTCTTCTTAAAATTACTTAGCTCAAAGTCAATTCGATTTTGGCTCAAATCCTCCAACTCATTTAAAAGTTCCTGCAGGTTGGAATCTTCAAACTCTGCCTTATCATTATCTAACCTGCTCAGGATGGCTTTATATGCGTTAACCACGCAAATCTTGCCATTGAATGCTGTATTGGCTTCTTTAGCTATATTTTTCAACACCAAAGAATTAAATGCCACAGAATCTTTAACTTCTTGATCTCTTTCACCGTCCCATCTGTTCTGAACAAAAATCGCAGAAGAAAAGCTGCTCCAAGCACCTCGAATGAATACTTCTTCACTCCGCCTTATTGTCGGTACTGTAGGAATTACAAAAATAGCCGTACACAGCTTACGAATATATCTCATAGTCGTCTCGTGGTTATTCTGCGTCAGAGAACCAACTCCGGGAAGATCTACGATAACAATACCTGTTTTAAGAAGTTTGTTTGGTGTTTCAACTGCAATATGTGACACGCATTTTTCATTGCCACCGTTCTCGTTGTTATCGACAAATTCTCCGAGAGATTCACATGAAAACTCAATCTCTGCCGTTTCTCCTGATTGAAAGCAGACCACAGCCTTGTCGTTTGTTCCATAACGGATTTCAACAGGAACACATGTCGTTTCATCAGCATCATTAGGAAGTATATTTGCACCGAGTATAGCGTTTATCAAAGTACTTTTTCCCATACCTTGCGAACCTAACACAGGCACAATAAATTCCGGATTTTGAACATTTCCGGCTAATTTCTCTATGATTTCAGAAGGCTTTGTTTCATCTTTTCCGACAGTATAAGAATATTTATCTATCAATTCAAGCAGTTTCGAATCGCTTAAAATATGCTCTATCATAACATCCCTCATTCTTTCGTAAACCATCTTTTGTAAAACGGTAATTTCAAGTACTTTATATCCTTATCAAATTCTGCTTGTTTCTGAGCGAGTTCATTTTGCTTTGCTTGAAGATTTTGGATTGAATTGGAAACTTCTTGTATGACTTGAGATATGTCAACAACCTTTTCAATAATTTCGGACTGATTTACTGCTATCAGCTTATCAAAACTATCTGTAGCTCCTTTAAATTCAATTTGCAAAAGCTCAAACTTTCCTGCCGCATCTTTAATAGCATCTGCGATTTCATCAAAGCGAGCCTTCGATTCATCGAGAAGCTGATCCGATATTTCTTCCATGACTTCTGCTGTTTCTTCAGAAACTTGTAAAATTACATCTTTAGTTTGCATGACAAACTCCTTCCTTTTCATTATTCTGTTATGTACGCAATATACTGCTTATACGTTTCTTTACATTTTTATCTACCAATGACGAAAATTTCGTTGTCAATGAGCTGTGAACCATCCTCTCTTCTTTTAAGTTTACTTCTGTAGTTTGTGCATGAATAAGGGCTATATTATATATAGGATTCATGTGGTTTATCAGTACTAATCCCCTATATCCAGCTTGTTCCATCCTTATAGTTCTAATGCACTCAGTAATCGCATTTCTTCCATTAGCCAGAACCTCAAAATCTTGCAGAACAAAAAACAATACATCCTTTTCTTCCAAAGCGTTCTGAGCGGCATGTCTGAGAGATGCTTCATATCCAGTATGGAATTGCATTCCGTTTATCAGCAGAAAAACATTTCTACTTTCAGACTGTTTTTCCAAAGATCTAATCTGGTCTTCTGTCGGTGCACAAGCAACTGTCAACTTAGCAGAAAGTCGATATATCGTTCCCTCCTTGAAACCAGTCCTTTTTACTTGATAGAAACGATACAGAAACTCTGATAAATTTTCAGAGCTATTCGCTACAACAAGATCTTGACAATGTTTACATTCCAAGAACTGCATTGCATAGTTTAATGCGGATTGCTGGACAGCTAACAGGTATTTTTCTGCCGCATCATGCAGATGAAGCATCGTTGCACTCGCCTTAACAAATTTACTGCTGTCCTGTATTTCTTGGTCTTGAGTTTGTTCCTGCTTAACCTCCGTCTGTACGGTGGTGCTTTTTATCTCCCTGTATGTACCGATACACTTTTCAAGCTCTGAACGTATTTTCTGCCAATCCGCAGCATCCATATATTGCTGATCTTTCTCTTTAATAGCTGCAATACGAAGATCTATTTCCTGCTGTATGGAATGTACCGTTGATCTGGCATTGCCATTCCAAGTTTCAAGTGTTTTTCCGTACTCAAACCGAAGTCGCTCTATATAGCGTTTTGCAGATTCTATCGTTGCTTCATTATCAATTACTGTTTCTGTATAGTACTTCGTTTCGGTTCCCCAGCTTTCTCCGAAAATATTGCCAATACCGCGTGCAAACCAATTTAAAACTCCTTCTTTGTTGACAGTCCTGCTACGCTCTACGGTTTTAGTCTTTACTTCAGCTTCCGGCATACGCGGAAGTCCATTATAACTCCATAAATCACGAGTAGTTAAATTCAACTTTTTAATTGCATTCGAGCATTGCATCGAAAATTCGCGTACGCTTTGAACAACTTTCGTTTCAAAGTGCTTAACACCTGTTTTAATTTCCTGAATTTCTTCTTCACCGAGCGACTTCTTTTGTGATGAAAATAAGGATATGTAGTTAGACATAATGCCTGTTGATTTACTTTTGTTAGATTGCTTGTCTGAAAAGTATTTGTCATACATTTTCTGCAATTCTTCGATAACGCTTTGAATATCTTCGTATGTCTTATCTAAGGCTTTTGCGACGCTATCAGATATAGAAGTGAGTGTATTGTCGTCACCAACAGATTTCCCTGTATTTTGAGTACGTTTATCTTCTTGACGCATAAGCTCCTCTATATATTCTACAATAGTCATAATGC
>CAZGDT010000199.1:0-3235 GCA_964524245.1 uncultured Eubacterium sp.
ATCCCTAAAGTTCCTTCTCCTAAACTGGCAGAAGAAATCATTCCCAAAGAACCGGTTACCATACTGGCTTCATCAGATAAAATATCACCAAACATATTCTCAGTCAAAATCACATCGAACTGTTTCGGGTCACGAACAATTTGCATCGCACAGTTATCCACCAGCATATTCGTCAGTTCTACTTCCGGATACTCATTGCCGACCTCCTCGACGACTTTTGACCACAAACGTGATGAGTCTAAAACATTCGCCTTATCTACGCTACATACCTTTTTTCTTCGCTTCATTGCAATTTCAAAGGCCTGCTTAGCAATACGCCGAATCTCATTCTCATCATATTTGAGTGTATCAACAGCAGTCATTACACCATCTATTTCCTTTGTGTAACGCTCACCAAAATATAAACCACCCGTTAATTCACGGGCAAAAATAAAATCAAATCCACCCTCTACAATCTCTTCTTTTAACGGACACGCTCCACTAAGTTCTTCAAAAAGAATAGCAGGACGCAAATTACAAAACAGTCCCAAACCTTTTCGAATCTTCAACAAACCGGCCTCCGGTCGCTTATCCGGTGGCAAATCATACCAGCTATCCACACCGACTCGTCCGCCGACAGAACCCAAAAGAATGGAATCACTCTCTCCGGCACGCTTTAGTGTCTCATCTGTCAGTGGTTCTCCATAGGCATCAATGGAACAGCCGCCCATCAGCAGCTCCTCATATTCAAATTTATGTCCATAAACACCTGCCACCTTATCCAATACTTTCCTGGCTTCCGCCACAATTTCAGGTCCGATACCGTCTCCCGGAATCACTGCGATATGGTAGTTCATTGTATGTCTCATCTCCATTTCCATTTCATCAAAGGGTAAATACCCCCTCATAATCTCCTAGTATAATGCAAAGTAGCGCCTTATGTCAAGCCTTGGCGAAATGAAGAAGGCAGCCATTAGATGATTGTATTGCTCAAATAATTTTCATCCCCCGCTAAAAATTTATCGAAAACAAATCGAGCAAAATCCCCCAGCTCACACCGGCAAAATACAAAAACGTTAGGATTCCTAAATTTTGTTTTCTGTGTCTTCGATTCATCCGAAAAAGCACAAGTACGCCCACACCGGCATTGACAAGCAGGCCCGCCATCATCGGACCGGTGCCAATAACATTTTCCAGATATAACTGCGTAATAACAACAGAAGAAGCGCAATTTGGAATCAGCCCAACCAATCCGGCGATTAATTCACCCGTCACGGGCCGGTCAAAAATCAAAGCGGACAGCACATTCTCACCGACCCCCTCAAGTAATGCTTCCAGTAAAAGTGTAATTAAGAAAATAAAGACTGTAATCTGTAATGTGTGACGTACGGCAGAAATAAGAATGCCCTCTTCGCATTTACAATGTTCACTTTCACACATAGTATGAATATTACGATAACGGATTTGTCTGTGCAGAATACCATGATAGAGAAAATCCAGCAAAAATCCGCAGATTATTCCAATAAAGACTTTCGTTGCCAGAACACGCAGAATCGTACCAACAGGTACTGCTTCCGAAATAAAGATGGGCAGCATCTCATCTGAGGTCGACAAAAAGACAGCCACAAGCGTGCCTGCCGTGATAAGTCCTCCGGAATACAGATTGGATGCTGCTGCCGAAAAACCGCATTGAGGAAAAACACCTATGATTCCTCCAAAAAGCGGACCGGCTTTTCCGGCACGGCGAATGACCGCCTGTGTACGGCTTCCCGTCCGGTGCTCCAGCCACTCCATCAATACATAAGTCAAAAAGAGAAACG
Source organism: uncultured Eubacterium sp. (assembly GCA_964524245.1). Lineage (GTDB taxonomy): Bacteria > Bacillota > Clostridia > Lachnospirales > Lachnospiraceae > Eubacterium_F. The sequence goes on from CAZGDT010000199.1 coordinate 1,800, forward strand.
GCACAAGCTTTATTGTGTCTGTGCCGGATTCCACAATAATATCCGTCAAAAAATCCAACATATTCAGTTCCTTTCCCGGCAAAATTTCATCATATACCGTCAATGCTTATCATTATAGACAAAATCACCGAAAAAAGCAACTTATTCCGTCATCTTACGACTTTGTTTTTCCCATTTTTCTTTCCTTCATATAACCGGTCATCTGCCAGACTTATCCTGTCTTTCATATTTTCCGCCTCATCGCAGTAAGCAAAACCAAAGCTGGCGGTAGTATGTATTTTCTTCCCCTCAAAGTCCAGTGTAAATCTGGAAATCTCCTGACAAATACTTTCTATCAACTGATAACCGGCATTTTCATCCATCTTCAAAAGAAGAAGTATTTCATCACCGCCCCATCGGCAGACTTCGCCGCGATTTCTCACGGCCTGTCGGATAAGATAAGATAAATTCACAAGAAGTTCATCCCCGCAGGCATGTCCGTAAGTGTCATTTATTTCCTTAAAGCCATCCAAATCGCCGAGAACAACACAGAATTTTCTGCCGCTGTTTTCGAACTGTTCAAATACATCCTGCATATTATGACGATTACGCAAATTGGTCAGCGCATCATAATGGACCATAAAATCCAATTCTTCATTACGCTCTTCCAATTCATTGGTTGCTCTTTTCATTTCAATGACAAAGTATGCAGATGAAATCATCACAAATCCTACACAAAGAGAAAAATTAATGACAAAAACCCATGTCATATGCGTTTCTGACATAACAGGTGAACAGTTCGTATCGTCTGTTAACAGGCAGGAAGCAACAATGGCAACCAAATCCAATACACTCAGGCATGTAGAAACGAGGACGTCATTCTTACTTTCCCTGTCAACAAACGTAATATAATATGTGACCGGAATCAGCATAAGGCCATACAATGAAAAACCGTAACCCCATCCTAAATACAGATTACACAACAGTGCATGTATCACTACTTCCAGAAAAGGCAGTACAAGCCATCTTTCAATATGCCTTACTTTTCCGATAATGCAAATCAATGTAACATATATCATCACACTTATGATATTAAAAATATACATCATCTGTATCTCGAGCAGCCAAAAGAAACCACATAATACCATGTGCATAATCAGACTTAATATAATCACTAAACGAAAAAAATTCATATTTTCCTTTTTTTCATTCCCCTTATTCTCCATAATGACCTCCTTCTATTGTATACGCAAAACAAATACTAAAAAAAGGCACGATAGAACCATATCATGCCGTTTTTATCTCTTGCAACTGGCTGACATTTTACAGTCCCTATAGCTTTGCGTCATAGGCTTTCGCCTACTTTGCCCACATACATATTTCATTTATCCTTTTCATTTTACCGTTAACATGCATATAAGTCAAGAAAAAAATACTAACCAACCACAGCGCAACCA
>CAZGDT010000200.1:0-3233 GCA_964524245.1 uncultured Eubacterium sp.
TCTTTTACACAGGGATGAATGATGGCATTCAGCTGTTCTCTTTTTTTGTCATCCTCATACACACATTCGGCCAGGACTGTCCGGTCTATCTTTCCATCTCCGCGAATAACAGAAGCGCCAAATGTCTGACATATCTGCTTATACGCCCGTTTTCCCGGTTCCATAACGTAATGCCCCAGGTCATCTGCCATAAGTATTTTTGCATGAAATTGCTCTTTCATTATTTTCATTACGGCAGATTTGCCGCAGCCGACCCCGCCCGTAATTCCTATTACCATGCAAAACTCCTTTCGTTATTTCGCTTCATACCAGTTCTTTCCCTGCTTTACCTCTGCAATAAGCGGAACTGAAAGTTCACACGCATGTGTCATCTCTTCTTCCAAAATCTTTTTCACTTCTGCTATTTCATCACAATGTGTTTCTATCAAAAGCTCATCATGAATCTGTAAAATCAGCCGAGAACGAAAATTACCCTGCTTTAATTTTTTGTTCACACGAATCATGGCAATTTTAATAATATCAGCCGCTGTTCCCTGAATTGGTGAATTCATGGCAATCCGTTCACCAAACTGCCTCTGCATAAAATTCTTTGACGCAAACTCCGGAATAGGTCTTCTCCTTCCAAACAGGGAGAGTACATATCCTTTGTCCCTGCCATGTACTACAAGCTCATCCAAAAAGCTTTTGACTCCCGGATATGTTTCAAAATAATCGCAAATATACTCTTCTGCCTGTTTACGTGAAATATTCAAATCTTTCGACAGGCCAAAACCGCTGATTCCGTAAACAATACCAAAATTTACTGCTTTGGCATTGCGTCTTTGCAATTCTGTCACTTCTTCATAAGGCGTATGGAATACAAGCGATGCTGTCGCACGATGAATGTCTGCATTTTCACGATACGCCTCTATTAACTTCTCATCACCCGACATATGTGCTAATATGCGTAATTCAATCTGTGAATAATCCGCATCCAAAAAAACATATCCGTCCGCAGGCACGAAAACTTTTCGAATCTGACGTCCCAATTCCATTCGAATCGGAATATTCTGCAGATTAGGTTCCGTACTGCTCAGTCGCCCGGTAGCCGTAATATTTTGGTTGAAAGAAGTGTGAATTCTCCCGTCGTCCTCATCAATATAAGCAGTCAATCCGTCTGCATAAGTGGATTTCAATTTTGTCAGCTGCCGGTATTCCAAAATCATTTCGATGATTGGATCTTCAAAACGAAGTTTTTCAAGAACTTCTGCTGAAGTCGAATAGCCGGTCTTCGTTTTTTTGCCATATGGCATATGCATCTTATCAAAAAGAATCATGCCCAGCTGTCTGGGAGAATTAATATTAAACTCCTCTCCTGCCCGGTCAAAAATTTCCCGTTCCAGTTCATGGATTCTTTCACCCAGTTTTTCTCCATATTCCTGCAGTTTGCCACGTTCTACCAGTACTCCCTGCTTTTCCATATCATACAATGTAAACAACAGGGGCATCTCAATTTCTTCAAACAAATGATACGATTTATTCTTTTTCAGTTTTTTCACAAGTTCCGGATATGCTTCCGCATTTACAAGAGCACAGTAACAGACATGGCGAATGAGCTCCTTTTCCTTCTCTGCATAGGCGGTCTCCATGGAAACCTTTCCAAAACTTTGCGAGTAAAGAGCCATGGAAACAGAAGCATATGTGTCTGCAATATCTTCTTCCGCAAAACTTTTCTGTACCGGATCCAATACATATGCAGCCAGATTGGTATCAAAAGAATTTTTCGGTTCTGCATAAGGGAAGAAGTCCAATTGATTCTTTAAATCATTAGCCACAAGAACATGATCGGAACACAATGTTTTTATTGTTTCCATCATATCATATTCCGTCAAATGTTCTCCAATTTTGCAAAAGCCGACGTGTTCTTTAGAAAAGGCAACGGCCATCCCTAACAGTCTCCCGCCTGATTCATTCATGAACAACGTCATCTGACCGGTTCCGTCCACAGACAGCGAACCGCTCTTACGAAACACTGTCCGAACCGCTACCGGCTGCCCGTTTTTAATATTCCCGGCAAAATTCTCCCATTCATCTCTTGTTGTTATCGTCACAAAATTCTTTTCAATTTTTTGGTTCCTTGCCGTGTCACTGTCAAAACGTTTCAATATCGTCTTTAAATCCAATGACTGAATCAGATGATATGCTTTTTCATTAAACATATCTTCAATCAGGCACTCTTCCATATTGATTCCAAGTTTGCAGTCAGTTACAATTGTTGCCAACTCTTTGCTGATTTTTGCCAGTTTTAAATTGTTGCGAAGAGATTCTCTTGCGCGATTTGGTGTAATTTCATCCAAATGTTCCATCGCATTCTCAAGGGTGCCAAACATCGTAAGAATTTTTACGGCTGTTTTTTCCCCAATACCGGGAACTCCCGGAATATTGTCCGACGTATCTCCCATAAGACCTTTTAGGTCTATAATCTGCATGGGTGTAACATGGTATTTTTCAATCACCTGCGCCGCATGATAATCTTCCACTACCGTTTTCCCACCGCGGGTTTTCGGAATCCGAACAAGAATTGTTTCTGTTGCAAGCTGAAGCAAATCCCGGTCTCCGGAAACAACGGATACCTCGTATCCGTCTCTTTCACCTTTTTTTGCCATGGTTCCAAGAATATCGTCTGCCTCTATCCCTTCTTTTGAATAAATGCGGATATTCATTGCCTGCAGAATTTCCTTCAAAATCGGAACCTGTTCCCGTAATTCCTCAGGCATCGGTTTTCTGGTTCCTTTGTACTCCTTGAACATGTTATGACGGAATGTCGGCGCTTTTTCATCAAACGCTACCAAAAGATGTGACGGTTCCTCCTCTTCAAGAGTTTTAAACAGGATATTCAAAAAACCATATATGGCATTTGTGTGAATTCCTTCTCTGTTCGTCAAATCCGGAATACCATAAAAGGCACGGTTAATTATGCTGTTTCCATCAATAAGCACAAGTTTTCTGTCCACTTTTATTCCCTCTTTATTACTTGATTTTTATTTTTTTTGTTTTGCTGTAACTGCTTATATACGTTTTTCCTTTTTGCAGCCCATAACATTTGGCGCGAATATAATAAGTTCCTTTTGTCAGCCGTTTTACACCAAACCGATTTCCCGTTGAAAAATATTCCTGCGTTTTTTTTGCGGAAAAGGACGATGATGTGGAAACATACAGATAATATCCTTTCACAATTCTGTCGGCAGACAGCT
>CAZGDT010000201.1:0-3169 GCA_964524245.1 uncultured Eubacterium sp.
CAGCAGTTCGGTAATAGGCGTAAAACCGGCAGAGGAATATCAGTTCCGTACTTTTTGCACTCCGGTGGGACCTTACTTTAAGGGCGGTGTAAAGCCGATTACGATTCGTGTCAGTGATTTTGACCGTGCGGCACCGCATGGTACAGGGCATGTGAAAGCCGGTCTGAATTATGCCATGAGCCTTCATGCCATTGTTGATGCGCACAATCAGGGATATGATGAAAACTTATATCTTGACGCGGCTACACGTACGAAAGTTGAGGAAACAGGAGGCGCGAATTTCCTATTTATTACGAAGGACAATAAAGTAGTTACGCCGAAGTCCGACAGTATTCTGCCGTCGATTACCAGACGTTCTTTGATGTATGTGGCAAAAGAATATTTGGGATTGGAGACGGAGGAGCGGGAAGTCCTTTTTGAAGAAGTGAAAGAGTTTGCCGAGTGTGGACTTTGTGGAACGGCTGCCGTGATTTCTCCGGTAGGAAAGATTGTAGATCATGGGAAAGAGATTTGCTTTCCGAGCGGAATGGATGATATGGGTCCGGTTACGAAAAAATTGTATGATACTCTTACCGGAATTCAGATGGGGCGTATAGAGGCTCCGAAGGGTTGGATTCACGAGATTCAGTAAGAAAGTATAATTGTGTTTACAAGTGCTTGCTTTCAATAAATCCTTTTTTATGCGAGAAAGTTTATCTGGCCGGGGGTCAGGTAAACTTTTTCGATTATTAATTATTTTTAGGGGGCTGTGAGATTGCGGTATTATATTTCTGATTTACATTTTTATCACGAAAATCTTCTGAGTCAAATGGACAAAAGGGGATTTGCGTCATGTGATGAGATGCACGAATATATAATAGACAAATGGAATCAAAAGGTGACAGGAAAAGATGAAGTTGTGATTTTGGGAGATGTTTCCATGGCAAGAGGCAAACCTACGGCTGATGTTTTGGAACAATTGAACGGACGGCTTTTTTTGGTAGAGGGAAATCATGACAGGTATTTGCGGGACAGACGCTTTGATACCGGTTTATTTGAATGGATTAAACCATATGCAGAACTTAATGACAATGGGAAAAAGGTGATTCTGAGCCACTATCCGGTTTTTTGTTATAATGGTCAGTACCGAAGAGATAAAGAAGGAAATCCAAAAACATACATGCTTTACGGGCATGTGCATAATACACAGGATGAGATTCTGGTGAATGAATTTATCAGACAGACAAGGCAGACGATGCATTTAAATCCGGGTGATACCGAATCTAAATCAATACCATGCCAAATGATTAACTGTTTCTGTATGTTCTCGGATTACACGCCGCTGTCTTTGGAAGAATGGATTGAGACGGACCGGGAACGGCGTAAAAAAATGTGAGAGGGAGATTGGATAAAATGAAGAAATTGCAAACATTATTAAGGCAGATTGACCATAAGGGCTATCCTTCCTACAAACAGCTGAGGGGGAGTTATCGGTTTGAAGATTATTTTCTGCATATTGAGCATGTGCAGGGGGATCCTTTTGCGGCTCCTTCCAGGGTGAGGATTGAAGTGCCGGGCAGTCAGACAGGATTTCAAAAAGAGTTGTACGGTACAAAGGAAAAAAGAATTGCACTAGAGGATTTTTTGTTGTGCGGTTTTGGAAGAAAGTTACGGGATTTTTCTTTTCGGGCGAAAGGTTCCGGCAAATCCGGCCTTATGTCGGTAAGCCGGCCCGGACAGGAAATATTGGAACGTACGGCATGTTGGCTGGACAGGAAGACAGGGGCGGTAATCCTTCGCATGGAAATAGGATTTCCGGCGAATGGACGAACCGTGAACAGTCGTGAACTTGAAAAAATACTATTTGATTACCTTCCGACCTGCGTGAGACAGACCCTGTTTGCCAAAGTACTGAATTTAAATGATTTGCGAAGAGCAGTAGAGTTGGCAGAAGACCAGACGGCAATAAGACGGCAGCTGAAAGAGAGAAAACTTGTAGCTTTTGTGGCAAATGGATCGATTCTTCCAAGAGAATCCGGTGTCAGCGACCGCCCAATGAAGGGCGCGGTGCCTTTTCAGTCACCAAAATCCATGGAAATAGAGCTGACACTTCCTCACAAAGGAATCATTCGGGGAATGGGAGTCCGGGAAGGAATAACATTGGTTGTGGGAGGCGGTTACCATGGGAAATCCACACTTTTGAAAGCGTTGGAGCGTGGTGTTTATAATCACCGAAGCGGCGATGGAAGAGAATATGTGATTGCAGATGATTCAGCCATGAAAATTCGTGCGGAAGATGGCAGAGTGGTGAAGAATACGGACATTTCCATGTTTATTAATAATCTGCCAAATGGAAAGGATACGACTCGATTTCAGACGGAAGATGCGAGCGGAAGTACGTCTCAGGGTGCAAATGTGGTGGAAGCGATGGAATCCGGAAGCAGGGTGTTTTTTATTGATGAAGACACAAGTGCTACGAACTTCATGATTCGTGATGAATTGATGCAGAGGGTTGTGCACCGGGATGTTGAACCGATTACGCCTTTTTTGGAGAGGGTTCGTGAATTATATGAGAAATACGGTATTTCTACGGTGTTGGTGGCAGGAAGCTCCGGGAGTTACTTTCATAAGGCAGACTGTATTATTCAGATGAATCGTTACGTTCCGGAAGAAATTACGGAACAGGCAAAGGAAGCGGCGGAATTATTTCCTCTTCCGACAGGGGACGTGCCGCCAATGAATAAACCGCATTTTGAAAGAATCATTCCTTTCGATAAAAAATTTCGTTCTGAGAATCGGATTAAGACGAAGACAATGGGGATGGAAGGAATCAGCATCAATAAAGAAAATATCGATTTGCGGTATTTGGAGCAGCTGGCTGATGTTGAGCAGTTGAATGCACTGGCGGAATTGATGATATATATCCGACGGCAGGCGGCAGACGGACAAACGGTATTGTCAGGACTGATTGACGGAGTGATGAATGAACTTCAGGAAGATGGATTCCAAAAAATATGTAAAGGCGGTTTTCTGCCGGGAAATCTTGCCATGCCTCGAAGACAGGAGATTTTTGCCTGTCTAAATCGCTGGAGAGAGTTGAAATGCAACTAAAAATGGTATATTATTTGTCGTTTCGGGAATTCATAAAAAAAGAATAAAGTTATTGAATGCGCTCTCTAATAATGCTATA
>CAZGDT010000202.1:0-3132 GCA_964524245.1 uncultured Eubacterium sp.
GTTATGCTCCTTGATATATTTAGCCAGACGAACTTTATTCTGGTATTTGATATTCATAAATTCCTGTCTTGATTGTTCATCATTTACAAACACGGATAATTTGTCAATCTTTGACAGGTCCGTTATCCACTCATCTCCGATTTTGTCCGTCACCCATTGTGCCAGTTTCGGATTGCCATGGAGCAGGAACCGTCTCTGCGTAATACCATTGGTCTTATTGTTAAATTTCTCCGGCATCATTTCATAAAAATCTTTTAATTCCTGATTTTTCAATATCTCCGTATGAAGTCTTGCCACACCGTTTACCGAGAAGCCGGCTGCAATGGCAAGGTGTGCCATTTTTACCTGACCATCGAAAATGATTGCCATACTCTTAATCTTATCAAAGTTATCCGGATATTTTGCCTGAATCTCTTCCTGGAAACGGCGGTTAATCTCTTCCGTAATCTGATATATTCTTGGAAGAAGACGGGAGAAGAGCTCCAGCGGCCATTTTTCCAGCGCCTCAGCCATAATCGTATGATTCGTATAAGCGCAGGTTCTCGTCGTAATATCCCAGGCATCATCCCATTCAAGTCCGTATTCATCCAGAAGAATACGCATCAACTCAGGAACGGTAACAGTCGGATGTGTATCATTCAACTGGAAGCATACTTTGTCCGGAAGTCCATGAATATCATCATGTGTTTCCATGTATTTCATAATTGCACGCTGCACACTGGCCGACACGAAGAAATACTGCTGTTTGAGACGAAGCTCTTTCCCTGCCGTATGATTATCATTCGGATAAAGAACTTCACAAATCGTACGTGCCAGATTCTGCTGCTCCACTGCCTTCTGATAATCACCTTTGTCGAATGAATCCAGATTAAATGTATCAATCGCTTCTGCATCCCAGATGCGGAGAGTATTGACAATGTGATTGCCATATCCTACCACCGGTAAATCATAAGGCACTGCCATAACGGACTGATAATTCTCCTGAACAAATTTATCCCGGCCTGTCTTCTCATCCTTACGAACCGTTACATAGCCGCCGAATCGAACTTCTACTGCATATTCCGGACGCTTCATCTCAAAAGGATTACCCTCTTTCAGCCAGTCATCCGGTGCCTCGATCTGAAATCCATTTTCTATTTTCTGCATAAACATACCATATTTATAACGAATGCCACATCCGTATGCCGGATACCCCAAAGTTGAGAGAGAATCTAAAAAGCATGCTGCCAGCCGTCCCAGACCGCCATTGCCAAGTGCTGCATCCGGCTCCTCATCTTCAAGTACATCCAGGTCAACACCCATCTCACTTAATACTTCACGAATCAGTTTATCCTGCTGTAAATTAATTATGGTATTCCCCAATGCACGTCCCATCAGAAATTCCATGGACAGATAATAAACTGTCTTTACATCCTGTTTTTCATATGCTTTGTGTGTTGCCATCCAATCATCAACGATAATGTCTTTCACTGCATATGCTACTGCCTGAAACAGCTGCTGGCTGCTCGCCTCTTCCACCGATTTACGAAACAACAGTTTCATATAATTCTCAATATTCGTCTTCAGTTCTTTTTTCTTTTCCTTTTCTGTTATAAACGCCATAAACATCCTCCATTCTGTTCTATATGCTAATTGGTAACTTTTACAATACTCAGTGTAACCGATTCTCCATTAATCTTCCAATCTGCCTCATATCCTTCCTTCTGATCCCATACAATCTTTTCTGCCAGGACTTCGGACTGAATCTGTGCGGCATTGTTTTCCATAATCTTCCGGATGCGGTCATTGCCCAGTTCATACAGACAGATATGATCCGTAACCTCAAATCCTGCATCCTTTCGCATTGTCTGCACTTTACTGATAATCTCACGAACGAATCCTTCTTCTATCAGTTCCGGCGTCAGATTGGTATCGAGAACAACCGTAATACCATGGTCGGATTCACTTACATATCCCTCCATCTGTGCGGACTCTATCAGCAGGTCCTCTGTTGCCAGAACTTCATCCACACCGCCAATGGAAACAGTTATCTCTCCGGAAGCATTCAGCTTCTCCATCGCCTCATTTCCGTCCAGCGCGGCAAGCACCTCTTTCAATTCATTAATGCGACTTCCAAAGCGGCGTCCTAAAGTACGAAGCTGTGGCTTAAAAGCGTAACTTGTGAAATCTCTCACATCATCCGTAAAAAGAACCTCTTTAACATTCAATTCATCTGCAATAATGTCTTTATAGAAATCGGACAGGCTGCCTTCCGTTTTCACATACATTTTTCCAATAGGCTGACGATTTTTGATATTTGCCGTGTTTCGGCAGGCACGTCCCAAAACAACAATATCCAAAAGTTCTTTCATCTGCATCTCTAATTCTTTATCAATCCGGGATTCCTGCACTTCCGGAAAATCGCAAAGATGAATACTTTCCGGCGCCGACGCATCCAGATTGCATACCAGATTCTGATAAATGCTCTCCGTCATAAACGGAATCATCGGTGCTGCCGCTTTACTAATCGTAACAAGCGCCGTATACAGCGTCAGGTAGGCATCTATCTTATCCTGCTCCATTCCTTTCGCCCAAAAACGGTCACGACAACGGCGTACATACCAGTTACTCATGTCCTCAACAAATCCCTGGAGCGCCTTGGCTGTCTCCGGAATCCGATAATTCATAAGATTTTCGTCCACTTCCTTTACAGTCGAATTCAATCTTGAAAGAAGCCATTTATCCATTACCGGAAGTTTTTCATATTCCAATGTGTACTTTGTCGGATCAAACCCGTCAATTTCTGCATACAGTACATAGAATGCATACGTATTCCAAAGTGTACCCATGAATTTACGCTGACCTTCCGTCACTGCCTTACCGTGAAAACGGTTTGGAAGCCATGGCGCACTGTTCACATAGAAATACCAACGGATGGCATCTGCTCCATATTTTTCCAATGCCTCAAACGGATCTACTGCATTCCCTTTGGATTTACTCATCTTCTGTCCATTTTCATCCTGAACATGTCCCAGCACAATAACATTCTCATATGGTGCTTTATTGAACAAAAGTGTGGATTCTGCCATCAGCGAATGGAACCATCCGCGCGTCTGATCGACCGCTTCGGAAATAAACTGTGCCGGGAACTGC
>CAZGDT010000203.1:0-3122 GCA_964524245.1 uncultured Eubacterium sp.
TGCCTTTCTATACAACACATCCTTGAAATAAACCTTACAGTTTTTATCTGGAATCAATTTTATTCTTTCTTCTGTGTCTACATTGACTAGCACAATATCTATGTCATCCTCTGAAAATAACTTGTTTATGACCTTTTTAGGAAAGGTAATTCTCATTCCTCTCCCGTTCTTCCCTGAATATAAAAACCATAGGGGTAAATTTTCTGTTGTACCCGTTGAAAAGCATAATTGAAAATAGCGGTATGTATCATCACCAAATCTAGTATGTTCTGTTACATCATTGGAAAAGCACATAGAAGATACCCATATTGTCTTTCCAGCCAATATTCCTTCAATGCCTCCTATATCGGAATAATGATAATAGTAAGTATGATTCAACGCCTTACTTGAGAGCAACTGATTAATATCTTTTGCTGAATTCATTTCCTTAAAATCGATCATTGAGTTCACCCTATTTCACAAACTTTAATCGTGGTATGGCATATTATCTATGCCCTGAGCATTTAAGTTCCCCACCATACGGTCGAGTTTGCCTTTCCACAGTTTTTTGAACCACACTGTATGACCGAACCACTTTACAAGTGTAGGACTGATTGCATAATAGGTACGGATAAAGGCTCTGCCATACCATGTTTTTGCAAGTACATTGTCACGGAAGCGGCGAAGTGTCCAAACCTGTGGGCAATCATAAGAACCGTATACGCAAGTTGCCACATAACAACCTTGCTTGCTTTTACTCACATCGGAATCCTTGTTTCCTATTTCTGCTGTTGATTCGGCTTTTTCGCCTTCTGTCTGTCGTTCCTGTTCTTCTTGCCGATATTTGCTTATGCTTGCCTCGTAATCTTCCAATATGGTATCGAAATTATCGAAGCATTTTCCTTCTATCGGTGTAACATCAAGCCCGTCCGTTTTGTAGCTTATTTTAATAATGGAACCATCTTTCTTCAAAAAATAGTCGCCATGCTCTGAAACTGCCACAATATCCTGTAACTTTGTAATCTCCTGATACCATTTTTTGCTTGCCAAACTCTCATTTTCGCATACAGCAGTCTCATTTTTGCGTACAGCGATCGCTGTACCATTTGAAAGAAGCGCAGCAAAATATTGACCCAACATATAGAATAATTGCACCGCCTGTTTGATCTCATCACAGTTTTTTGTATACACCGTGCCATTTGAGTATCTTTTTTCCGCTACTGTTCCGTCATCCCTCAAAATACAATAAAACTCTTCTAAACCAGAACCGTATCTCCGCAGGGTTTGAACCACACCATCTTCCAGTACAGAATCATAATTTCTGCCATGATTCAGGAATTTACCATTCTTCACAGAATATCCGCCTAAACTAAGCTCTAATGATTTATGAAGATCTCTGTCAGCATGATTTGCTATTTTCTCTGTTGTCCCATCTTTCTTTGCTAAAACAAGGATATACGCACGAGAATCAACGCCCTCAGGTCCAATATCGTGATTTAATCCAGTAACTGCAAGTACATCGGTAACATCTGCAGGATTTTTTATCTTTAATGGATAATATGCCGTGTGGCGTTCGTTTTCAATCCAGAGGATATCATCAACAGTTTGCACCATATGTATATCGTGCATAACATTGTTTTTTGTTTTCCACTGACTCTTAATTCTAAGTTGAGGAAGTCCATTTTCATACTCCCCAAAGATATGCAGGGTATGTATATTCAAGAAATACTTCCGATCGACAATCAGCATTTGTGCCAACGCACATTTTTCACGATGAATATTATATTTCTGCGTGTCCAGCAGTTGTAGGCAAGCCTTTCTTCTTGCCGCAGCCACCAAAGAAAGATATTTATTAAATTCCGGAATGTTTTGCAGAGGGACACGGCTCTTAATAATTTTGTCTTCTGAACTTACTCCCAATTTCATCAAACATATCGCCCAATAAGCATCCGCATCATTAGGATTAAACTTTAACAACAATGCAAGCAGATAATCCACATCCTGCATTGCCCCGACTTTTAACAATTGATAACTGACATCCCAAATCAAATCTTGCAGAGTAGAAATTTCTCCAGTAAAATACCGCAAAACTTGTCTAACAAAAGCACCATGCTCTCTGAAAGATGCATACTTTTTCAGCCATTCTAGGCAAGAACGTACTTCTTCGTCAACGCTCGTTGTGTATTTCAATAAGTGTTCAAAATCATTCGCAATTTCTTCTGTCGGCAAATTTAGTGCCAAATCAGTAAAAACCATCTCACGCAGTGCTACAACATTTCCCTCGTCTACCTTCAGAACATTGCGCAGACATTCCGCTTTTTCATCCTTGTTTTCCGTAGTTGTTGCATAACGATAGTTATAATCAATATATTTATCCACATCAGAGAGTTTTAATGTGTTCAACAGCAAGCAAAACGAATTGAACTTGCTCGTTTGAATAACATGATCGAAGGTTTGCTTGATCATCAATCCTCTCGTCTGGAATTGATAGGGCAGAATGACATTCAGCATCGCACAACACGCACTGTCTTTTGTACCTTTCAGCGACTTCCAAAGCCAATTCAATTTTGCCCTTGCCACATCTTGGTTGATGCAGTTCAAATACTTATCAATCGTCGCAAAATCTCCCTGCCGGAACTCGTCAATTTTTTCTTGTAGTTTTATATCATCGACGGCGTGGTATTTTGCAAGCAACCCATACCAAATTGCCTCGGCGCAGCTGGGATTTTCAAACAAAACCTCCTCTACCATGCGAGTTGCTTCGTCCCACTGCGACGCTTCAAGATAGGTCTGCACCAAACTAAGGGTCTGCTGTTCACTAATACTGGTCTCTGCAATGACACCTGCGCCAATCTCACGGGTTTGGACAGTATTAACTGCAAGAGTCGTCGCTTTCTTTGCAATTTGTCCGCCGGTGATCTCGATTTTTTCAAGGTGAACATTCCGTTTGGATTCTTCAACCACACGCTTAATATGGCGAGTCAGATCAGACAGGAAAGTCATATCCGCCGCATTCAAACACTGACGGGAACGCAGTACCGCAGGCAGATTGCCGGGGTTCATGTTTTTATAGACCACGACCAAAGAGTTCTTGTGTTTTTCGCCCTTTTCAATGCGGCTCTTGAACCGCATCCATTCGTTTT
>CAZGDT010000204.1:0-3100 GCA_964524245.1 uncultured Eubacterium sp.
CGTTGGACTTGTTACGGGTGAACAGGATGATGATTATCTTATTTTGACGGATATTCAGGGATTGGAAGATTTCTTTGGTGACATGGACTTTAAGGTTGCCGGTACGAAAAAGGGTATTACCGCGATTCAGATGGACATAAAAATTCATGGTCTGACAAGAGATATTGTAGAACAGGCAATTTATCGTACAAGAGAAGCGAGAGAATATATTTTGGATGAAGTTATGCTTAAGGCAATTGCTGAACCAAGAAAAGAAGTTAATGCATATGCACCGAAGATTAAGCAGATTATGATTGATCCTGCAAAAATCGGTGAAGTTGTGGGACAGCGTGGTAAAACAATTAATGCACTTATTGAGCGTACAGGCGTAAAAATTGACATTACGGATGATGGAGCCGTATCTGTTTGCGGTACTGATAAAGAAGCTATGGATGAAGCACTTCGTCTGATAGAAATTATCGTGACTGATTTTGAAAAAGGACAGATTTTTGAAGGAACCGTTGTCAGTATCAAAGATTTTGGCGCATTTATTGAATTTGCACCGGGAAAAGAGGGAATGGTTCATATCTCCAATATTGCAAAACGACGCATCAATCATGTAGAAGATGAACTTACTCTTGGTGATAAAGTAAAAGTTATTTGCCTTGGCAAAGATAAAATGGGACGCATCAGTTTTAGCATAAAGGACGTTCCGGAACAGTAAAGATTTTTACGAAAACAGAGTGGAAGCAGAACGTAAACGAACAAATTTTCGTTCATTTGCGGTCTGCTTTTTTTTACGGAAAGACAGGAACAGATGCATAGAATGAATGTATTTGTGTATACTGGTTTATAAAAGCCGATTCTGTGTTTTTGAAGGCTTATCGGGAGAAGGGGACGAAAGCGATGGATTGGGACGAATTAAAAGAATTCGGAGTTGTTTGTAAAGAAGGAATTATGACCGTTTCCGTTATTGGAGAAATAGAAGGACATAACAGTCTTTCACAGGATATCAAATCAACCAGATATGATCATTTATTGCCGCTTTTAGTAAAAGCAGAACAGGAAGAGGATGTTAAAGGAATCCTGTTTTTAATAAATACAATTGGAGGAGATGTGTCCTGCGGGCTTGCTCTGGCAGAAATGATAGCTTCTCTCAATACGCCTACGGTTTCACTGATTGTTGGAGACAGTCATTCCATTGGAGTACCTCTTGCCGTTGCGACAGATTATTCTTATATTGTACCGTCAGCAACTATGATTATTCATCCGGTTAGGATGAACGGAATGGTTTTGGGGGCACCGCAAACATTTAGCCAGTTCCGGCAGATTCAGGACAGAATACTTGATTTTATTGCCGATCACAGTAATGCAAAAAAAGAAAAATTAGAGTACCTGATGATGAATACCAGCATGCTTTCAAAAGATTTAGGGACGATACTGGTTGGCGGAGAGGCTGTAAAACAGGGGATTGTAAAAGAGGTGGGCGGTATTGATAAGGCACTTGAAAAGCTAAAAAAACTTGTGTGCTTTTCAGATTCGTAGTATAATGGGAGCGACCTGCAGAGATTGTTTTTCGTATATTCTGCAGACAGTATAAGTTGTTGAAATGGAGATTATTATGGCTGCGAAAAAAAATCAAAGAAAAAAAACACAAGGGAAAAGAGTATCCGCCGCAAAAACAAAAAAGAAACAAATAAGTCCTTTGGGAAGAGAGATATCTTTTCTTGCATTGCTTGTATTTGGTGTTCTTTCGCTGTTAAGTATTTTTCATATGTGCGGTGTTTTTGGTGAGGGGCTATGCAATTTGCTTTTTGGGTTATTTGGAGCACTTGCTTATGTTTTCCCTTTTTATCTGATTGTTGCAACCGGTTTGTACATTGCAAATACTAATAATAAACTGCTGCGTCGTAAAATCCGGTATAGCGCAGGAATTTATTGGAGTATGTGCGGCCTGTTTCAATGGGTGGTGAACGATCCGGTACATAATGTATGGCAGGTATATACGGTATGCGCGGAAAATAGGGGAGGCGGCGGCTTTTTGGGCGGGATTCTGTCATATCTGCTTTCCCTTGCTCTCGGTCGTGCAGGTACACTAATTGTTATTCTTGCTTTATTTATTCTCTTTTTCATGCTTATCAGCGGGAAACTTTTTTTCTCGTCATTACAACAGCTGTATCGGGAACATGAGAAGGAGAGCAAGGATTACATATATGAAGATGAAGTAAAAACAACGGCAGGACGTCAGATGCAAGCACATACATTTGAACCGGATGAGCCAAAAAAAGAAAAGAAAAAAGAAAAGAAAAAAGAGAAAAAAGTGCAGCCGGTGCAGGAAAAAGAACCTAAAGATGATATAAAAGAAAAGCCGGTGCAGCAGGATATGTCTAAAATTCAGATTTTCCGTAGTGAAGACGAATCTAATATAAGCGAACACGAGACATATGAAGATGAATTAGAACGAAAATTCGGTTCGTCACATGAAGAAAGAAAAGAAGAACCGGAAAAGGAGAAAAAAAAGCAAAAAACAGTCATTACAAAAGAAGATGAAAAAGCAATGGAAGAAGTGCGCGATGATTTAGAAAAAGCATCCGTGAAAAAGATTCCATATGTATTTCCTTCATTCGATTTGTTGAATAAATCAAAATCAGGAAAACACGGAATGAATAATGAAGATCTTCGTGCTACGGCAACAAAACTGCAACAGACACTTGACAGTTTTGGTGTTCGGGTAAAGATGGGAGACATCAGTCTGGGACCAAGTGTTACAAGATATGAACTGATTCCGGAACAGGGAGTTAAAGTAAGCCGGATAACGGGGTTGAGTGATGATATTAAATTGAGTCTGGCAGCTTCAGATATTCGTATTGAAGCACCCATTCCGGGTAAGGCGGCGGTAGGAATAGAAGTGCCAAATCCGGAACGTCAGACGATTACTTTGCGTGAATTATTAGAAAGTAATGAATTTAGAAAAGCAAAATCAAAAGTTACATTTGCAGTTGGTAAAGATATCAGTGGCAAGACGATTGTGACGGATATAGCGAAAATGCCGCACCTTCTTATTGCCGGGGCTACCGGCTCAGGAAAATCCGTTTTAATAAATACATTAATTATGAGTATT
>CAZGDT010000205.1:0-1641 GCA_964524245.1 uncultured Eubacterium sp.
TTTGCAATCGGTATTTCTGGAGCAATCCAGCACGTTGCAGGTATGGAAGAATCAGATATCATCATTGCGATCAACAAAGATGAAACTGCTCCAATCTTTGATGTGGCTGACTATGGTATCGTAGGAGATTTGAACAAAATTCTTCCTCAGCTGACAGCGGCTTTAAAGACAGAACTTGCAGGTAAATAATTTATCATAAAACAAAAAAGAGGCTTTGTAAAAAATAGTTTGCAGAGTCTCTTTTTTTTGTATGTTTTTAATAAAAATGTGTTCTCATTCAATATTTTTTATGTTAAAATGATGATAAATGAGTATATGAAAGGCGGGGTATTTTTATGAGAAAAAGACTGACGGCACTAATGCTGGCTTTTCTGATGCCTCTTGTAACGATACTGGGGATGTGGACACCGATTCAGGCAAATGCGGCAGTTGGTACAACCTTTATCGTTCATTATGGCGGAAGAGAAGATAACGATTACAGCGGCTGGAATATGTGGATCTGGGAGGAAGGATTTGAAGGAAGTGCAGTGGATTTTACCGCAGAAGATAATTTCGGTAAAATTGCCATGTATCAGTGTACGGAAAATTCTTCCCGGATTGGTTTTATTGTCCGGCTGAATGAATGGGAAGCAAAAGATGTGGATTCAGACCGTTTTGCTACGGTGACGGACAATACTGTGGAGATCTGGGTAACATCCGGAGTGGAAGAATTTGCTACAACACCTCCGGCAGGATGTGAACGCTTTGATTTTGCGGCATCTGAGACTGAAAGACTGGGTGCATATGATGAAGAAGGTTCCCTGAAGATCAATCTGCACTATTATACATACGAAGAACAGTATGAAGGAGTACAGTGTTTTGCTGCATTGGGAGAAAATGCAGGAGGCACCTATCCTTTGGCAGATACGGATGATTTTGGCGGAATATATCACGCAGGTTTCTTGGACTATGAAAAAGAAAGTGTTGTAAAATTGTCCATGACGGTAAACGGCTCGGCAGATACCAAATATGTCAGAGAAATTGATATATCCAAAGCAAAAGACGGTGTATTGGATGTTTATACGGTGGAAGGAAATCCGGAAATCTGGTATGCAGAAGAAGAAGCAGATAAAACACCTGTGATCGTATCAGCAGGATTTGAAGATACCACAAAGAAAATTTTATTCAAAGCCTCCAAGGCAGTGGATACTTCCAACCCTCAGGAGGAAGGAAAATCCTACAAAGTTACTGACGAAGACGGTAAGAGTTATCCGATCCAAAAGGTTTGGAGTGAAAGCGGAAGCACCGTTACGGATGCATACGTGATCATGGATGAGGCATTGGATGCTTCTAAGAGTTATTATCTGGAAAGAGAAGGCTATCAGGGATGTAAAGTGGATATTTCCGGTGCTTTTTCTTCCGAATCATTTGAAGCAAACTATACATACGAAGGAAATGACTTAGGTCAGACCTATACGGATGAAAAAACAACGCTCCGTGTCTGGGCACCTACGGCATCTGAGGTAAAACTGAACCTGTATGAAGCAGGGGAAGGAGACTGCCTGAAAGCAACATATGATATGAAAAAAGATGTGCAGGGTACCTGGGTATATGAATTAGAAGGCGATCAGCACGGAGTATATTATACTTATCTGGTAACAG
>CAZGDT010000205.1:1741-3090 GCA_964524245.1 uncultured Eubacterium sp.
GTACAGATTATGCCTATGTATGATTATGCAACGGTAGATGAAACAAAACTGGATTCTAATCAGTACAACTGGGGTTATGATCCGAAAAACTATAATGTTCCTGAAGGCTCTTATTCCACAGACCCTTATAACGGAGAAGTGAGAGTTGGAGAGGCAAAAGAGATGATACAGGCATTCCATAATGAAGGAATCGGTGTCATTATGGACGTTGTATACAATCACGTATACAGTGCACAGGACTCCTGTCTTGATAAAACCGTACCTGATTATTATTTCAGAAAAAATGGTGACAAATATACCAACGGTTCAGGTTGTGGAAACGAAACTGCAACGGAAAGAAGTATGGTGCAGAAGTATATTGTAGATTCTTGCGTATACTGGGTCAATGAATATCACGTGGACGGTTTCCGCTTTGACCTTATGGGCTGTATTGATCAGGAGACTATGCTTGCGGTAAGAGCAGCACTTGATGAGATCGATCCAAACATCATTATCCTGGGTGAAGGCTGGACCGGAGGAACATCAGGTCTTTCTGCCAATGAACAGACCAACAAACGTGTAACTTACAAAGTGCCGGGAGTTGCAGCATTTAGCGATGATATCCGTGATGCCATCAAAGGCAGTGTATTTGACAGTTTTGATAATGGATTTATTTCAGGAAAAGACGGACAGGAAACCGGTATTAAATATGGCGTAGTTGCAGCTGTGCAGCATTCAGGAGTTGATTATTCATCCTATGAAAAGACCACAGGATCATGGGCAGGAAATCCGGGACAGTGTATTTCCTACTCCAGCTGCCATGACAACCTGACTTTGTGGGATAAGATTTATTATTCAGCACCGGATGCAACTAAGGAACAGAAAGTCAGCATGAATAAACTTTCAGCAGCCATTGTCTACACGGCTCAGGGTGTACCATTTATGCTTTCCGGTGAAGAAATTATGAGAAGCAAACCCATTGAAGGAGAAGAAGGTTCCTATTCAAGCAACAGTTACAACCTGAACGATTATACAAACAGTATCAAATGGGATACCTTGGATGATGAGACTACGGCAGATATGCTGGAATATTATAAAGGATTGATTTCCTTCCGTGCAGAGCATCCTGCACTGCGTATGACCCAGACAGAAGATGTGGAAGCAAATCTTACATTTATGGATGTTGCAGAGAAAAATGTGGTTGCATATACCATTGCAAACAGCCCCAATGATGAGAAGGCAAAGAACATTCTGGTAGCATACAACGGAAATGAAGAAGCAGTAGAACTTACATTACCTGACGGAAAATGGAATGTTTATATCAATGGTGAAAAGGCAGGAACAGAAGTGCTTGACACCGTATCCGGCAC
>CAZGDT010000206.1:0-3085 GCA_964524245.1 uncultured Eubacterium sp.
TTCTATTCAAACTATAACGAGTAAGGATGCATATAGTTTTATATACAATCCCTATTTTCAACATCGGATTTTAGTGGATATAATAATCATTGTGGTCCAACTGCGGGAACGAATTTGATGCTGTATTGGCAGAATAAAAATTCTTCAAAATATGGAAAATTAAAATACAATAAATCATGGAATAGTTCATTTAAGAATATGCACAAGTATATGAAAACCACAGATAAAAATGGAACATATAATGCGGACATGGCACCGGGAATAAAAAAATATTTAAATTTGTGTGGTTTTAAGAATTCGGTGGTAAAACGTATAGTATCGCCGACATTTGATGACGTTGTCGGAGAGCTAGATAATGGTCATGCATCGAGACCGTTTATATTTTGTATGCAAAAACATAAAGTTTATGGAAGTCATGCTGTGTTAGCAGTAGGATATATGGAATTTGAGTATAAAACGAAACAAGCAATTTTAGGAGGGAAATACAGCAGGTATCTTAGAATTGCCGATGGTTGGAATAAATCGGCGAATAGATTTGTTCATTTTAGGGTTGGTCATACATCTTCAGAAAAAGAAATGATAACAGTAAAAATAAAATAATTGAAACAGTAAACTATTAACAGATGATGGAGAAAAAAGTGTGATGAATAAAAAAAGAATATTACGAGAATTAATGATTTTGAACAGTGTTTTTATGATCTACACAGTACCGGT
Source organism: uncultured Eubacterium sp. (assembly GCA_964524245.1). Classification (GTDB taxonomy): domain Bacteria; phylum Bacillota; class Clostridia; order Lachnospirales; family Lachnospiraceae; genus Eubacterium_F. Next base: position 715 of record CAZGDT010000206.1, read on the forward strand.
TTATGCTAAAAGCGAAAAAATTGACTTAAATGTCGGGAAAACAAAAAAGTTAACCGTTTCGTTGAAAAAAAAGGTAAAATGGAAAAGTAAAAATACAAAGATTGTCAGGGTTTCTCAAAATGGGAAGATTAAGGGGATAAAAAAAGGAAAAACAAAAATAATAGCCCTGTGTGGAAAACAAAAAAAGTATTTGAGATTAAAGTTAAGAATTCTTATTACAAGGCAAATTTTAAGAATGTAAAAAAAATGGTAGTACGAAATCTTAATAATGGTCAGACAAAAGATTTTTTTTGTGATGATATTATATTGTTGCAGAGCAAAATAAATATGAATAAATTTTATAGAAAAATCAAAAAGGAAAGATTGGCAGTCGGCGATATGGATTATGTTTTTTCATTGTACGATAATAATAAATTAATGTATCAAATTGAACTAGGGGAGAAAAAAATGACAATAATTGATGGGAAAAATATAAAAAGATTGCTGATTATTGTAGGGAACTGGGCTATGAAGATATTTGTTTATATGCGTCCGGAGAGAAATTGTTGAATTCCCCGGAATGTGTTCTGATAACACTGTTGTTTTTAGATATTGAAATGGATGATATAAGTGGTATTGAGGTAAAAAGAATTTTAGAACAAAAAAATGTGCATACTTTTATTGTTTTTAATACAATGCATCAGGAGTTGATGTCGGAAGCATTCGGGTGCAATGTTATTTCATTTATAACAAAGCCGTTTTCTAAGCACATGATTCAGCGCAGCATCGAAAAAGCGGCATTTCTGACCAAAGATTATTTTCCGATACACTTAGATGAAAAAGTTGTTCTTGCGTGCGGAGATATTCTGTACTTACATGCAGAAGATAAATACACAATTTTTTATACATTGGCAGGAGAATCATTTTCAACCAGAAAACCACTGAAGGAGTGGTGTGAGGAGCTGGAAGAATTAGGATTTGCACGTGTTTCACGTTCTGCAATGATTAATATGAAGTACTATGTGGCGGTTCATGGGAAAAATGTTGTCCTTCAGCAAAAAACAGAGCTGCCGATCAGTCGCCGGTACATAAATCCGCTGAAGCAACAGTTTCAAAATTATATGCTTCAGATGATGAGGCATGCATAGCGCAGGCACCTTACGAATGATGATATGTCTGCCATCCCAGAAGGGCAACAATAAAAGTATAAACCGTGGCAGCGCAGAGAAGAAGCATGGAATTTTGGAATCGAGGTATGCTTTGCAGATACAGAGGGAGATATCCCAGTATATGCAAAATGACAGCAGTTATGGCAAGACGTGAGTCTTTGCGCTCAACGGCCCGAAAAACAAGTATGGCAATGACAGCGTACAGAACCAGTGAAAGAACCAGATAAGTGGCATCAATCAGAAAAGCAGAAGCCGGCGTAGCTGCCTGTTCCGCAAAAAGCTGTTGATGTTCTGACAAGTCTTTTCCTGTCAGACCGATTTTTTTGAAGTATTCAGCTGAGCCAATTGAATTAATCAGGATAGCAGCGAATAAATTCGTGACATAAACAGTGGTTCCATTAAGAACGCTTTCCAAGGTTCCCATACCAACACCAAAGACCAGTGCATTTTCCTTACCGGGTCTTTTTTTCATGGCATATTTTATGGCAATCAGGCATCCGACGGTAGAGCATATTCCGAAGGAGCAGGCTCCATAGATGGCAGAATATACCGGGTGAACAGAGGCGTTGAGAAACTTAGTCAGTCCCAAACTATATATGACAAGATTTAAAAATACAGGAGCAATATAAGTAAAAAGAAGGCAAAAAGCAGCTCCGATAAAGAAACTTCCCAGTTTCACTCCTGTCTTTTTTTTGTAATACCAAAGGAACAATATGGGAAGAAGAATACATAAAAGCGCAGAAAAAATGTTGGCCCGGATGAAGCCGGGGGAAAAAGTTATGTTTTGCATGGGGAAATCTCCTTTTTTCAATTCTATGAACGAAATTATAGCATAATTGCAACATGGGAACAATGGAAACATTTGTTTGATAAGGGCTGTGACAGGGGTTGACATTACACAATAATTTGATACGATAAAAAGGAACGGTTGAAATGCCGTGAAAGTAAAACAGAAAAGGAGAATCTCATGAACCTGTACGACAGTTTGCTTCAGTATGCGATGGGGGAATGCTATCCCATGCATATGCCCGGACATAAACGGGCGGGTGACTTTGTTATGGAGAATCCTTATTTGTTTGATATAACAGAGATAGAAGGAACGGATAATCTTCATCATCCGCAGGGAATAATTCTTCAGGAAATGAATCAGATGAAAGAAAAATATGAGACGAAGAACACTTATTTTCTGATAAATGGGAGTACCTGTGGAATATTGGCTGCCA
>CAZGDT010000207.1:0-3075 GCA_964524245.1 uncultured Eubacterium sp.
TCCTGACTCTTGCGCAGAGCATCTGTCACCACATTTCACAAAAAGGATATGTGTGCCACGTTAATATTAACACATCAAGCAAAGAAACGCTACACCAATTAACAATACTGGTCCTTGCTGGTTCGGTCTTTTTATTTCTTTATTTTCACTTTCTTCACGATGCTCCATTTCCCGTAAACCTTTTTTCCATTTGAAATGATATAGGCACGAACTCTTACATAATACGTTTTCTTTTTCAGCTTCTTGATCGTATACTTCGTCTTTTTAGTTGTCTTAACCTTCTTTTTCTTAAATTTCTTATTTGTTGCATATTGTAGCTGATATCCTTTTGCCCCTGTAACTTTTTTCCAATGTAAAAATAATTTTTTCCCTTTTCTATTTTTAGTTAAATGCAAAACAGTTTTGGAAAGAGCTTGGGTTTGATCTGGAATACTTCTTCACCACATGTTCCATTTACAATTCTGTTTGTTTCTTCCGCATAACATGGATATCGAAAAGCAAACAGTCCTAACACAAATAATAATACTACTGAGTTTAATATTTTTTTCATTAACTTCTTTCTCCTTTCAATCTTCAATTCGGGAATTCGGAATTAACCATCTACTCAAAAAAATGAGCTACTTCCCCCTCACTCTCTTTTGTCACAATACACACACTGTCGTAATCAGAAAAGAAATTATGCTTATCAAGTCTTATACTTTGATATATATAATCCTCATCTCCATCCCACGAAATTTCTCCGTAATCAATTGTCTTCTTTCCATCTTCAGTTATTACACAGGCCTTTTTATCTTCGTTCGATAATAGATACGCAGAATTAATCTTCTCACAACTATAGTAACGATCATCATATATTGCATTACCGGAAGAATCCTGATATTTCCATGTATCATTACTTTTATATATTCTGTTTTCATTATTTAAGCCAACTTTATAAGTCTTATTAATGCTCACCGGCTCTTCGTCACTGGCATATTCAGCCAACCTGTCAGAAATTTTTTCAATTGTTTTAATATTGCCATCCTTATCAATGCCAATTTTCTCTGCTGTAATGTCGCCTTTCTCCCAGTTTCCACCTTCAATGTATACATGGTATTCATCTCCGGATTTCCCACGATCATTGCTGTGTCTGAATTGACAGTCTTTCCATTTTTTTAACAGGTTTCCATCATATGAATACAGATAGGTGTCAAATGTCTTAGAAGTCATCACATACACAATAAAGCATGTTTCATTTATCCATTCTTCTTTTATTGCCAGAACAGATTCCCCCTCATATTCTGGAATCTCAATCTGACTTTTCCGTGTTCCGTCTTCATTGTAAAATTCATACTTTGGTTCCAGCGATTTTTTCGAACATAACACCACCATCGAATCATCAGTGCTCGTCGTTTCATACTCCACACCATTAATTGTCGCAGACTCTTCTATATTCTCAATTATCTTTTCTCCATTTTGGTTAAATACTGATTTCTCATTTTCATATTCTACCTCAAAAAAAGCCATCCCTTTACATTTCATCAATGATGACTCACAGAATGCTACAGCATCCTGCTCTACCGGAATAATCACTTTATTATTTCTGTCTATCACCCCATACAAGAGTCCATCTGACTTCGAAACAATCAAATAATCATTCTCATAATCTTCAATATGGTACTCTGTTTTCAAGGAATCATTTTTGACCTGTTTAGGTTCTTGTGTAACTTTTTTCTCCTGCTTTTGCGAGACATTATTCTCCTGCTTGTTTCCACATGCAGTTAGGACAAGACCAATCAATCCAATTGCTAAATAATAAACTGTTTTTTTCACAACACTTCCTCCTTTTTTTCCTAAATTCTACCATATACCCCATCAAATCTTTTTCCATTTTTTTAACAAAACAAGAAAAAAATCCAAATAAGTTAATTGCACAAAAAAAGAAACAGCACATCACGCCCGGTGAATACTGTTTCTTTTCGTTCCTATTAATTTTTAATAACGCAAACCTGCAAAGCCCGGCTATTTATTATTTCTCTGCCATCTCGCTCTTCAACATTTCTGTCAGCTGAGGAACAATCTTATTCAAATCGCCTACCAGGCCGTAATCAGCAACATCAAAGATAGGAGCCGTCTCATCTTTATTGATGGCAACAATAAGATCAGACTCTTCCATACCTGCCACGTGCTGAATGGCACCGGAAATACCGATTGCAAAATATACATTTGGACGAACGGTTTTACCGGTCTGTCCTACCTGACGTTCAACAGGAAGCCATCCGTTCTCAACAACGGCACGGGAACAGCTTACGGTTCCGCCAAGGACATCTGCTAAGTCCTGAAGAAGTTTGAAGTTTTCTTCACTTCCGACACCACGACCGCCGGATACCAAAATCTTGGCATCCGCAATATCTACCGTGTCAGCTACAGACTTCACAACTTCGAGAATCTCAACGTATTTGTTATCCGGAGTAAATCCCGGATTGAACTCGATTACTTCCGCTTTTGCTCCCTTAACCGGATCAATCTTCTGCATAACACCGGCACGTACTGTTGCCATCTGCGGACGGTTATACGGACATGCAATGGTAGCAATTGTATTTCCGCCAAAGGCAGGACGTGTCATAAGAAGCTGATTTGGAATTGTTTCCTTTGTCATACTGTCTGTAAAATCACCAATCTCAAGTACCGTACAGTCCGCAGTCAAACCAGTTGCAACACGTGCAGAAACACGAGGACCCAAGTCACGGCCGATTGCCGTAGCACCAACGAGCATAATCTCCGGTTTGTACTCATTAATAACGGACGCCAATGCATGAGCATATGGCTCTGTACGATATACTTCAAGTTCTTTGTCATCCACTACGATTACTTTGTCTGCACCATACTCAGCCAAAGAATCTGCAAGGCCTTTCACACCGTAACCCGGCAAAACAGCGGTAACTTCTGCGTTCAGATCTTTCGCCAGATCCTTTGCTTTGCCTAACAGTTCAAACGCAATGCTGCTGATTTCTCCGTCAACCTGCTGTGCAAAGACATATACGCCTTTATATTCTTCTAAACTCATATTTTTCACCACTTTTCCTTTTTATTAAT
>CAZGDT010000208.1:0-3046 GCA_964524245.1 uncultured Eubacterium sp.
TCTCTTTGAGAACTGTGGTGCTCTACGAGCTTTCTTAAGACCATATTTCTTACGTTCTTTCATTCTCGGATCACGTGTAAGATAACCAGCTTTTTTCAATACCGGACGGAAATCAGCATCTGCTTCATTTAAAGCACGCGCAATACCGTGGCGAAGCGCACCCGCCTGACCTGTGAAACCGCCACCCTTAACAGTAGCTTTTACATCATACTTGTCAGCAGTATTAGTTGCTTCCAACGGCTGACGAGCGATAATTTTCAATGTCTCAAGACCAAAATAATCATCAATATCTTTTTTGTTTACTGTAATTTTACCGGTACCGGGTGTAAGGTATACACGAGCGATACTGGATTTTCTTCTTCCTGTTCCATAAAATGTTGAACTAGCCATTCTTATCTCTCCTTTCTATACCTCATTAAATATCCATTGCTTCCGGTTTCTGTGCTGCATGATTATGTTCCGGACCTGCATATACATGTAACTTTTTAAGCATCTGACGACCCAAAGGTCCCTTAGGCAACATACCTTTTACTGCATGAGTGATTACAAACTCCGGTTTCTTCTGCATCATTTCTCTCAAAGTAGCCTCTTTCATACCACCTACATACTCTGAATGATGATAATAAATCTTCTGATCCAATTTCTTACCGGTCACTTGCACTTTCTCAGCATTTACCACGATTACATAATCGCCGGTATCAATGTGAGGTGTGTAAATCGGCTTATTCTTGCCTCTCAATACATTAGCAACTTCGGATGCGAGACGACCTAATGTCTTTCCTTCAGCGTCTACAACATACCACTTTCTTTCCACTGTGGATGGACTTGCCATAAAAGTTTTCATCCTTGGAATCCTCCTTATTTAATTCTTGCCTACTAGGTTTTGTCTCCAAAACGTGTTCGGCGTTTTCGTTATTTCTCTGACGCGAAACCGTTACCGGGGCATGGAACGGCAAAACACGCCATACTCGTACAGTATACGCCACTTAAGTATCGCTGTCAAGATTTTTTATTTATTTCCCCTGATTTCCCCTGATTCCCCCTGATTTTCCCCGCTTTCCGGTTCCTCAACCACATCATTCCGCGGGAATTTTCTTCTTACAACAAAATAACAACTAAGATGCACCAAAAAAGTTATTATCCACGACACCGGGTATGAATAATACAACACCCTCATATTATGATATGCCGGAATTCTAAACACTGTAAAAATCCACAAGATGCGCAGACCGCAGGCTCCCAGCAATGATACAATCATCGGCATTACCGAATATCCAAGCCCCCGCAAAACGCCAACCATAACATCCATCAGACCGCAAAAAGCATAATACACACAAATAATGCTCATACGCACCATTCCCATTTCTATTACAGAAGCATCCGCAGAAAAAATACCCAAAAGGATTTTACCGAAAAGCAACGCCATTCCTCCCAAAGAAAAGCCGGTCACCGCTACCATGGCAATCGTACGAATTATTATTTTATTGATTCTTCCAAACTTACCGGCCCCAAAATTTTGACTGATAAAAGAAACGGCAGCCTGATGAAATGCATTCATGGCAACATAAATAAATCCCTCCACATTAGCTGCCGCCGCATTTCCTGCCATTGCGACAGCACCAAAGGAATTAACGGAAGACTGTATCACCACATTAGATAAAGAAAATACACATCCCTGAAGTCCTGCCGGCAATCCAATCTGTAAAATTCGCTTTAACTGCTTCCGATAAAAACGGACCTTCCGGATTTTAAGACGATAACTCTCTTTCTCCAATATAAGACAACGAAGAATCAATAATACAGAAACAGTTTGTGAAATCGCTGTTGCCAGTCCGACTCCCATAACATCCAGGTGAAATACCAATACAAAAACTAAATTCAAAACCACATTTGTCATTCCCGATAACATCAGATAATAAAGTGGTCTTTTTGTATCTCCAACCGCGCGTAAAATGGAACTGCAAAAGTTGTAAACCATCGTTGACGTCATTCCTAAAAAATATGTCCTCAGATAAAGAACCGATAAATCCAGGACCTCCGTCGGCGTCTTCATCAGCAGCAAAATCGGCTTCGCAAAGGCAATTCCCACAATCGTCAAAATCAGACCACTGACAACACCTAAGGCTACCGCCGTATGAACAGTCTCGTGAAGTTCCTTTTTTTCTCCTGCACCAAAAAATCGTGCGACCAGTACATTTGCGCCAATGGACATTCCGATAAAAAGATTCGTTAACAAATTAATCAGCGACGAGGTAGAGCCTACTGCCGCCAAAGAATGTTCACTTCCGAACCTTCCCACAACAACTACATCCATCGCATTAAACAATAACTGCAGTATGCCGGAACACATAAGCGGTATCGAAAATCGCATTATTTTAGGCAATATGGAACCATTACACATATCCATGGAATAAGATTGTTCTTTTCTCATTGTATCCCTCCCCGGCAAGGGCTGACTACCGCCTCAATCAGCACATCTTTATCATAACGGAGCTTCAAAGAAAAAAATCGTTCTCTCTCTTCAAGCAATCTGAAAAAGACCTTATCGCCTTCCCATATTGGAAGATTATATACCGCCGATTTATCTACCCATTCCAACTCACCCTCATCACAGTCTTTTAATTCACCTTCATACTCATCTGCCGTAAAAAGACACATATATTCCGTATTCGGCCATTCATTCGAAAGAAATGTCACAATCCCCCGAAAACGCCATGAAGTCAGCATAAGTCCTGTCTCTTCCTTTACTTCGCGGAGCAGGCACTCCTCCGGGGACTCACCCCATTCAAAATGTCCTCCAACACCAATCCATTTGTCTTTATTCAAATCTTTTTCCTTTTTGGTTCGGTGCATCATCAAATACTGACCGTTCTTCTCAATATAACACAACGTTGTAAGTGAAATATTCTCCATGGTTAAACTCCTCCTCTCGCGCGTTACCGGGTCAGCCGTACCCTATATTATAGCAGATTCATCAAAAAATGTCTCTAGCAATTTCTTGACACCCAAAAGTGATAGTGCTATTGTAGACAGTGAATCAAAAAGC
>CAZGDT010000209.1:0-3016 GCA_964524245.1 uncultured Eubacterium sp.
ATAATTACTTTGCAGCAATGAGGGAGAATCGTATGAATTCAAGAAATTATCAAAAGGAGCTCGATAGAATTCTTGCAGAAGAGGGCGGCAGAAAAAAGAGTTTGTTTTTACATTGCTGTTGTGCACCATGCAGCAGTTATGTATTGGAATATCTTCATGATTATTTTGATATTACTATTTTCTTTTACAATCCGAATATAACAGAGAAAGATGAATATGAAAAGAGAAAAGAAGAGTTGCTGAGTTTATTACAAAAGGCCCCATTTGGCAAATCCGTTCTCGTTGCAGATGCCTCATATCATCCGGAGTTTTTTTTATCAATGGCTGTGGGACATGAAAATGAACCGGAACGCGGAGCAAGATGTGAAGGGTGTTTTCGTCTCCGGCTTGAAGAAACAGCAAGACAGGCAAAGAAGAGAGGAGCCGATTATTTCTGTACAACATTATCCATCAGTCCGCATAAAAATGCGGAGCTTCTGATGCAGATAGGAGAGGAATTGGCAGAACAATATGGAGTTTCATATCTGCCCTCCGATTTCAAGAAAAGAAACGGATATAAAAGAAGTATTGAACTGTCGCGTGAATATGGTTTATATCGGCAGAACTATTGTGGATGCCGGTTTTCAGCTAAAGGCAGGGAGGATACGAAATGAGAAATATAAAAATTACATTTCTTTTTCTTTGTATGGTGTCAGGAATAATTTTTTCAGGATGCGGGTATTCAAATGAAAAGAAAACGGAACGGGAAATTTTTGCCATGGACACAGTTATGAAATTAACATTTTACGGAGATTCCGGTGAAGAAGCAATGGATGAGGCTGTCCGTGAAATATATCGTCTTGATAATCTTTTTTCTGTAACAAAAGAAGACAGTGACATTTCAAAAATTAATTCATGTGCGGGGAAAGCTGTATCGGTCAGCCGGGAAACATACGAATTGTTAAAACGGTGCAGACAGTATTCAAATGAAACGGAAGGACTTTTTGATATATCGGTTTATCCTCTTGTGAAATTGTGGGGATTTACGACGGGAGATTATAGGATTCCGACAAAGGAAGAAAAACAAAAGACCATAAAAAAAATTGATTATCGGAAAATTGAAATGTTGTCAGGAAGACGTGTGAAAATTTCTAAAGGAATGTCGATTGACCTGGGGGCAGTTGCCAAAGGATATCTTTCGCAGAAACTGATGGAACTGTGTAAAAAAAGCGGGGTGACTTCGGCAATTGTTTCCCTGGGGGGAAATGTTCAGACAATAGGCGTGAAAGAAGACGGAAATCCATATACTGTGGGTATTACTAATCCGAAAGACGGAACCGGAATTTATGGAACTTTAACCGTAAAAGATAAGGCGGTGATTACCAGTGGTACTTACCAGAGAAATTTTACGAAAAATGGAAAAACATATCATCATATTATGGATAAAAGGACCGGTATGCCGGCAGACAATGGGCTGGCATCTGTTACGGTAATTGCCGATGATGGAGAAAAAGCCGATGCTCTTGCCACGGCGTTTTCTGTCATGGGAGAGCAAAAAGCAAGGGACTACCAGAAAAAACATCCGGAAATAGAGATTATTTTGATTCGTAATGACGGAAGTTTCTGGCAGTCATCCGGTGCCGGCATGGAGAGACAGTAGGGAAACCGTCTCTCAGATAAAATGATAAATGATGGCAGCAACAATGATACCGATAATGCTGCCAATGGTGAATTTAATTGTCAGACCAAAAGTAAGGACAAGTACGCCCAAATTAAGAGTTACAGGCTTGGCAAGACCGAAATTCTGACCAAAATGTAACCAGGACAGTCCGGGAACATTGCTTGTAAGCTGACTGATAAAGCTGCCAAGAACAACGCCTGCCAATATAAGTAAAAATAAGGACCATCCGTTCTTCCCTGCGCCACGTGCCATATCTGTGTACCTCCTGTATAATGTATATTTCCCAAAAACAGCATACACTAAATTGAAAAAAAATACAATCTGAATTTTTAATTCAAAAAAGGAAACTCCTTTTTTGTGTTGTATTATCCTTATGTAGCGTTTATTATTTGTCGAATGATGATAGGAAGAAGATTTGTATGATAATACGTGAGGAATTAGAAAAACGAGAACATGATATATTAAGTCCTTATGCTTCATTCAGTGATGAGTCGTTGGGAAGAGATGTCTATGAGGAACCCTGTGATCTGCGACCGGTTTATCAGCGGGATCGTGACAGGATTTTGCATTCAAAATCTTTTCGCCGGCTAAAAGGAAAGACACAGGTTTTTTTGGCACCGGAGGGGGATCATTATCGAACCCGTATGACTCATACACTGGAAGTGTCTCAAAATGCAAGAACGGTTGCAAAGGCACTTCGTCTGAATGAAGACCTTACGGAAGCGATTGCGCTGGGACATGATTTGGGACATACGCCTTTTGGACATGCCGGAGAAAGAATTTTGGACAAAATTTACGAAGGGGGATTCCGTCATCAGGAGCAGAGTGTACGTGTTGTGGAACTTCTGGAAAAAAATGGAAGCGGATTAAATTTGACCAAAGAGGTAAGGGATGGTATTCGAAATCATTCAACATCCGGGAATCCGGCAACATTAGAGGGGAAGATTGTCCGGCTTTGTGATAAAATTGCTTATGTTAATTCAGATATCGATGATGCCATTCGAGGAAGAATCATCCGGGAAAAAGATATTCCGGAGAAATTCACACGGATACTCGGAAGGACGCTACGGGAACGTCTGAATACACTGATACATGATTTGATTCGGAGCAGTATGGGAACGAATGATATTTGTCAGTCCGCGGAGATTGAGTGCGCCTTGAAGGAATTGCGTGCATTTATGTTTGAGAATGTCTATATTAATTCTGCCGCAAAAGCGGAAGAAGGAAAAGCAGAGTATATGATTGGGCAGTTATATGAATACTATAGTAAACATGTAGATGAGATGCCGCAGGAATACCGGGATATGGTTTATGAAAAAGGGCAATGGAACGCTGCGGCCTTTTTCCACGCATTCC
>CAZGDT010000210.1:0-3008 GCA_964524245.1 uncultured Eubacterium sp.
AGAGCTTCTTTCAAAAGATATCAGTGAGGGAATCTACGTAAAAGAGGAGAAGCCTGCCTATTATATTTATGAACTTGTGATGGACGGACGCTCTCAGACAGGATTGGTTGCCTGTGCATCTGTTGATGATTATGTGAATCAGGTGATTAAGAAGCATGAGAATACGAGAGCGGACAAAGAAGTTGACCGTATTACACATGTGGATACCTGCAATGCACAGACAGGTCCCATTTTTCTTGCTTACCGTTCTGAAAGACAGATTAATGAAATTGTTGATAAAGTCAGGAAAAATACGCCTCTTTATGATTTTACCGCCGTGGATGGGATTGTTCACAGAGTATGGAAACTCGCAGAAGAAGAGGATGTTTTGAAAATCAGAAAAGCATTTGAAAAAATTAATGAAATCTATATTGCTGACGGTCATCACCGGGCAGCTTCTGCCGTGAAAGTGAGCCTGAAGCGGCGCAGGGAGAATCCGGATTTTGACGGAACGGAAGAGTTTAATTATTTTCTGTCCGTGTTATTCCCTCACGACCAGTTAATGATTATGGATTACAACCGTACGGTGAAAGATTTAAATGGTCTGGACAAGAGGGAGTTTCTGGAAAGAGTAAGAGAGAACTTCGAATGTGTGGAAAGTCCTGATTCCGTGAAGCCGGAGGAAAAAGGCACTTTTGGCATGTATCTGGATAAACAGTGGTACAGAATGACGGCAAAGAAGGAATTATTTGATAATAAAGATGCGGTAGGCCGATTGGATGTATCGGTTCTGCAGGATTATCTGTTGGGTCCCGTTTTGGGAATTGGCGATCCGAGGACGGATGAAAGAATTGATTTTATAGGTGGAATCCGTGGTCTTTCCGAGCTGGAGAAACGTGCAGATGACGATATGAAAGTATCATTTTCCTTATATCCGACATCGATTACGGAGCTTTTTGACGTGGCGGATCAGAATCTTTTGATGCCTCCTAAATCAACATGGTTTGAGCCAAAGCTCCGAAGCGGTCTGTTTATACATGAAATATAGGAGGTAAGCGAATGGAAAAGTTTTTTAATTCTGACAATGGTGTAATGCGTGCGCTCAGTAAAATTTTTGACATGGGTTTATTGACGCTGATATATCTTGTTTTTTGTATTCCCATTGTAACGATAGGGGCAGCGACTACGTCACTGTATTATGTGAGTGCAAAAGTACTGCGTCATAACAGAAGTTATGTATGGCGTGAATTTTGGAGCAGTTTTAAGACCAATTTTGTACAATCGACAATAATCTGGGTTATAACGGCCGTTCTTATGGTGCTTCTATGCATGAACTTATGGATAGTAGGCGGAAGCGGCGGAGGAAGAGGGAGCTATCTTGTTGGCGCATATTTGGCCATTCTCTTTATTATTTTGTGTATAAGCTGTTATGTTTATCCGATTATATCAAGGTTTGGGACTAAGCTTTCTCAGATTTTGAGATTGAGCCTTTATTGTGCATTTCGGCATTTCCTTCATACCATCTTACTGCTGGCAGTTTTGGCCGCTGCTGCAGCACTGATATATGTGGGAATGATTACGAATGTGATATTGATCTTTATATTCACGCCGGGGCTGGCAGGATTTGTATATACTTATCCGATGGAACATGTTATGAAAAAATATATGCCGAAAGAAGAACCCCGATATACGGAAGACGGAGAAGAAATTGTAGCCTGGTATAATGAATAACAGCAATTTGAAAGGGGGAACAGTATGGCAGTGAAATTGGAAGACCTTATGCAATGGCCGGAAATTGAAGCATTGGAATATGCGGAATGCGGAAGGCCGGAGAGTGTACTGGGACCGAGAATGGCGGATCGAAGTCACGTTCTCATCACGTCATTTCAGCGGGAGGCAGATTCCGTAAAAGTCAAAATATCAGAGACTAAAAAAGAATACAAAATGACCAAAATGGATGAGGCAGGATATTTTGCCGTTCTGATTCCGGCAAAAAAAATACCGGAATATCATTTTCTTGTAAAATCAGGAAAAGAAGAAAAAGAAATTATCGATATGTATGCCGTGGATACACAGATTGATGCGATGGATATGAATCAATTTGCAAATGGAATTCATAATACCATTTATGAAAAACTTGGTGCGCATCCCATGACGATTGACGGCGTAAAAGGAACGTGTTTTGCCGTGTGGGCGCCAAACGCCAAAGCGGTCAGCGTAGTGGGAGATTTTAACGGATGGCAGGCTGCAAGTCATCCCATGCGGTATCTTGAAGCCGGAATCTATGAATTGTTTGTTCCGGGAATAGGGGTTGGTGAATTATATAAATATGAAATTTGGGGAGCGGACGGCCGACGGGTTATGAAAGCGGATCCTTACGGGAATTATGCCGAATGTCGTCCGGCGACTGCCAGTGTGGTATGGGATATTGAAAAATACGCCTGGAATGATAAAAAGTGGATGGACGCCAGAAAAAAACACAAAATAAAGAAGGAGCCGATGCTTGTATATGAAGTGTCGCTTGGAGCTTTCAGAAAACCGGAAGAGGGAGAAAAAGAGTTTTTTAATTACAGAGAATTGGCAGTGTCGTTGTGCGATTATTGTGAGGAAATGGGTTATACACATGTTGAACTCATGCCGGTGATGGAGCATCCGTTTGACGGCTCGTGGGGATACCAGGTGACCGGATATTATGCACCTACTTCACGATATGGAACACCGGATGATTTTATGTGCTTTGTGGATACCTTACATCAGCATGGAATCGGTGTGATTTTGGACTGGGTGCCGGCACACTTTCCGAAAGACGAGCATGGACTTGCCAGATTTGACGGAACATGCTTATATGAACATCAGGACCCGAGACAGGGCGAGCATCCGCACTGGGGAACGCTGATCTATAATTACGGAAGACCGGAAGTTGCTAATTTTCTTATGGCGAACGCTTTGTTTTGGCTGGAGAGATATCATGTCGACGGCCTGCGTATGGATGCGGTTGCTTCAATGCTTTATCTGGATTACGGAAAAGA
>CAZGDT010000211.1:0-2961 GCA_964524245.1 uncultured Eubacterium sp.
GATAATCATATCTTCTTCATCAAGAGCGATTCCGGTTACATAACCTTCTGCCATCTCTAAGTAACGGGGACCTTTTTTCAATGTGCCGTACATCGTACCCACCTGAGAACGAAGTCCTTTACCAAGATCTTCCAAACCTGCACCGACAGGCAAACCATCTTCAGAAAATGCACTCTGTGTTCTGCCATATACAATCTGCAGGAACAACTCTCTCATGGCAGTGTTAATCGCGTCACATACAAGGTCTGTATTCAAAGCCTCCATAACGGTTCTTCCGGGAAGAATTTCGGATGCCATTGCTGCCGAATGTGTCATACCGGAACAACCAATCGTCTCAACCAAAGCCTCCTGAATAATTCCTTCTTTTACATTTAATGTAAGTTTGCATGCACCCTGCTGAGGAGCACACCAGCCAACACCATGTGTCAAACCGGAGATATCTTTTACTTCTTTTGCTTTTACCCATTTTGCTTCTTCAGGAATTGGTGCACAACCATGGTTAACACCCTGAGCAACCGGGCACATGTTTTCTACTTCTTGTGAATAAATCATGTCGTAACTCCTTTCAAAAATTTGTTCATATACTAAAAAATAATACAATATTTCGACATTTTTGTCAATGTTTCGAAACGACTTCTCCCTGTTTTTTATAAATGCTTCCGGCCGATATCACACCTCTTACGGCGGATAACGGATATACATTGCTATTGGCCCCAATAATGGAACCCGGATTTAAAACACTGCCGCACCCAACCTCGACGCAATCTCCCAATATGGCGCCCATCTTTTTCAAACCTGTCTCAATTTTCTTTTCGCCATTCTTTATTACTACCAATGTTTTATCTGATTTTACATTCGACGTAATAGAACCGGCTCCCATATGAGATTTATATCCTAAAATGGAATCACCAACATAATTGTAATGAGGAACCTGAACTTTATCAAATAATATAACATTTTTCAGTTCAGTCGAGTTGCCGACGACAGCTCCCTTACCGACAATTGCATTTCCTCGGATAAAAGCACAGTGGCGAATCTCTGCATCCTCGTCAATAATTGCCGGACCATGAATATAGGCGGTTGGAGCCACCACGGCTGATTTGGCAATCCAGACATTCCCATCTCTGCACTCAAATTTATCTGTTGGCAACGTCTGTCCCAGTTTCAAAATATAATCGCTGATTTTAGGGAGCACTTCATACGGATACGTAACTCCTTCAAAAATTGATTCTGCAATTGTATGACCTTTTGTAAACAAAGCCTCACATGAAATGGTTTTCATTCTGTCCCTCCCTGCAAATTATTATTTTTCATGTTTTTTCAATAAATCACGATTCTTTATTTCATAATTGTTGAAAAAATAACTGTCACCTTTTTTATCCCACTGTTTCGGCGTATAGATTCCCTCGTACCAATCTTTACTGTCGAAATAATCCTGAAGCTCTTTTGATTTGAATTTACGTCCGTGTCTGGCGTATAATTCGTTTTTGGCAAGATTAATCTCCGACTTACTCATGCCTTTTATATCACTTTTTGTCAGATACTCCGAATCGCTGTTTGGGAAAATGTAATCACTATCCGTCACTTCATCCTCTTCCGCTTCTTCCATTTCCATATCATCATACACGTCATCATCGTATTCTTCATCCTCTGTGTCATAATATGGTTCTATCGTTTGTTCCGGTGTAGGAAGCGGCGATGGTGAGGGCGACGGTGTTACTTCAATCTGGTTCGGAATCTGATGTGAAATATCCTGACTAAACTGTAATTTTACATTGTCAGCACCGGTCAATGAAAATTCATTGTCATTTTCAAAATTACCGGTATAGATTACACCATCGCATATGATTGTATAGCGTTCATCCGATTCGGTCCAATTCAATAACCTGCTTCCATCTTCTCCACCAATCAGCTGCCCTTTACCATCTTTGTTAATAATCATCGTCAGTCGAATGTCATTAACATCCTTATCCTGCAAAACAGCAAGATCGTGAAGTGAGCGCAATCCGTCTTCCGGGGTCGTCGCCGCAAACTCATACCAGGTTCCCACTAATTTTTCTCCGGAATCCATAAATGGAAGTTTAATCATTCCGGTAAGAATCAAAATAGCAGCAAGTCCTATCAAAACTAACGGAATCGTTATTCCAAGGATTAATCCCAAATGACTTTTCTTTTGTTTTGGTGATTTGGGTGTTTTATCTCCTGAATTCTGCTGTGCTGACATACTCATATTCTGCTGCGCCCGCTGTGCAGCCTGCATCAAATCACATCCGCACTGTTCACAAAATCGTGCACCGGGTTCGTTTCGATGTCCGCAATTTGGACAATATGTAAGTTCCATAACCTTTTCCTCTTTTCTTAATTCTTGTTAGAACATTACAGCCATTATATCATTGCATGACATGTTATGTCCAGTACAGCATAAACTTTCCCGGTCTCATTTACGCCTTTTTTTCTTATTCTCCCCTGCATGATAAGGCTGTACCGTGTGATAGAATGAACTTAACTTTGTACGATAATTGCCTCCTTTGGCACGCTGCACCACCTGCTGCACAAAGGATTCAAGCTTTTTCATGTAATCACGTTCGCTTATCGAGCCATCTGCCACACCGGTTAATCCCTTCTCCCAGCTTGCTGTAAGATTCGGCGAAATCATCTCCGGCATGGAGCAAAAAACAATACCATAGACTAACTCGCCTTTTAACGTCGGCGTGATAATCTGATTTTTTTTATTTAAATTCAGATAGCCAATGGAAAATAATTTCTTTAATATCTCAGCCCTTGTCGCACTTGTGCCAATACCGCTTCCCTTGATTTGCTCTCTAAGTTCTTCATTTTCAATAAGCTGGCCGGCATTTTCCATTGCCAAAATCATAGAACCGGAATTATAGCGTTTGGGCGGTGAAGTCTCACCTTCTTTTATTGTGCACTCGGCAAGCGAAACGGAAGTACCCTTTTTTA
>CAZGDT010000212.1:0-2949 GCA_964524245.1 uncultured Eubacterium sp.
TCTTTCCTCTTCTACTCTTTGGAGTTACGCGGGAAAAGTTACCTCGAACGGGGGAGGCGGGGAGAGTGCAACGCCGACAGCCGCTCCGACTGCCACATCGGATCCAGAAAGTAAATATTTCAATAATATCGTAAATGCCATGCCGGATTTTTCAAATCTTGGTTCGGCAGAATTGAAAGGACCGGAGATTTCGGTAGGAAAGCATTCTTTTAACATATTTAAGCAGAGCATCAATATGAATCTTCCGATTACGGATTCGTCGTACATAACGGTAAACTATGATAAAGATGAAAAAACAGCGGAGATTTTAATTGGCTTAAAACCTGAAAAAAAGGCATCCGTGAAAAGTGATCCGAATGATAAATATTGGAGAAAGTCCTATCAGGAAGTCAAATCTCTTGTAAAAGCCTGCGGAGGAAAAACAGATACAACAGAATTGTGGAACCGGTTTTCTTCTCTGCGGGGGAAATTAAAAAAGGTAAATGGCAGTGCGGCGTTTTCCGTAAAAGGAAACGTGGCGGGATATGCTAAGGTAAAAACAGATGAGATGGGGAATGTAACCGGTTTTGAAGAAGGAGGAATTACGGCAGGAATGGAAGCCGGCGGCAGTGTAAAAGTTCCGCTTTGGTGGATTGTATATTCTGAGTTCGGCGTTTCCGGTTCCGTGAATGGGAAATTCAAGTTGAGTTTGAATTCGCAGAAGGTGCTGACACCGGGCGGTGAATTTACACTTGCCGTAAAACCGCATGTTGCGTTGGGAGCAGATGCCGTGGTTGTGGATGTCAAAGGCGGCATTCAGGGTGAGATTGCAGGAAAGGCAACCTTCCCATGGAAGAGCATACAGAAGTCTTTGTCGGCATATTTGACAGGGAAGCTGTATATAAAGGTCGATACTGCCGTGCCGGGACTGTCCGGGGGGAGTGATTGGAAATTTTCTAAATTGGAACTGTATCCCAATTTGGGTGAAGTGAAAAAAAGCATTAAAAAATTCACATATCAGCGAAGAAATGCAGTAACATACGGAGAGATTCGAAGTATAGCCGGAAGTGAAAATCTTATTTCGTCTGCGGAAGATTCCATTGTTTATGAAAATGCAAAACCATCAGTGGCGGTATGTCGAGACGGAACAGTTGTTATGACCTATTTGGATGATACGGAGGAGAGTGCAGACGGACAGACGACATTGATGTACCGCACCTGTCAGAATGGGTCATGGAGCGAGGCAAAAGCGGTAGAAGCAACGGGCCGGCTGGATACTTCGGCGAAAATGATTTCGCATGACGGAGAGATATACATTTTATACGAAAACAGTGATGAAGCAATTACGGATGACATGTCGGAAGAAGAGATTTTGCAGCACCTGACATTGAAAGCAGCACATTTTGATACGGCGGATAAAACATTTGAGGATGTGGTTGCCGTGCGTAAGACAGAGTCAAAGTGGTGTTATAATTATCACTTCGCTTCGGATGGTACGGACCTGTATGCCGTGTGGGGAGAAAATTCAGAACAGGATGTTTTGTTGGAGGAAGGAAAGACAAAGATATACCGGAGCCGTCTGTCTTCGGATGGATGGGATACACCTGAAGAGCTGTATGCTACCGGAGATACGATTTGTGATTTTGCCTACGGCTTTGTGAATGGAGAAGCGGTGCTTGGCATAATTGAGAAGGAAAAACTGGTTGTAAACGGAGATGTCCTGGCAGAAGGGGAGACCGGAATGAACGCCGTCAGGGTCACAGACGGAAAGCTTTACTTTATTCAGGATGGGATTCTTATGTGCTATGACGGGGAGAAAACGACGAGTCTGAATATAGCATGCAGCTCTTCCTACGATATCTATGAAGATACGGTTTACTGGATTGGGCAGGACAATTATTACAGCGAGATTTACCGACAAAAGATAGGAGAAGACGGTGTGTCGCTTGCTGTTACAAAAGACGGAGGTTACATCGGCGGTTTTGCGCTGCTGAAAGATGCGGATTCATCCGGGCTGATATATACAATGCAGGAAATTGATTCTTCGCAGGAAAATCCATATGGCACGACAGTAATGAAATATCAGAAGAAGACGGAATATACACAGGCAGAGGTGAGTAATATCGCTTATGATGTTTTGGATTTTGAGAGTGGCTCACAGAATCCGATAAGCGTCGCCGTCGCGAATACGGGGACGACAGATATGGAGAATGTAAAGATTATCGTAAAGGACGCATCCGGCAATACATTGTATGAAGGAGCGTATGCGGACAGCATTCCGGCCGGGACGCAGACGGAACAGACGATTCTAATAAATGTTCCGAATGACTTTGAAACTTCAGATTTGAATATTGTGATTGAGTCAGGAAATGAAAAAATATCTGCTAAAAAGACGATAGAAAAGATTGATGCGGATATTGCCGTGACCCAAAAGAGAAGTGACGTGATTACCGTTCAAAATAATGGCGAGAACACAGCGACAGTATCGCTTACCGTAAAAGACGGGGGAGAGACGGGAAATGTCATACATACGGAACAGTTGGGGACATTTTTGCCGGGAATGACAAAAGATATTTCTCTCGAAAGTGTATGGAAGCTGGCGACACGCAATTCTGACACCGGGACAAAGAATCTGTATGTGGAAGTCGAGCAGAAAGAAACAGAGTATGAACTTTGGAATAACAGCATTTGCATGGAAAAGGAAGTGCCGGCGGAAGCAACACCGTCTTCCAATGTGACACCTGCCCCGGGAACTTCAAGTTCCGCAACACCGGCTCCGGTGACGAATTCTGTCAAAGTAACCGCACCGGCGAAAGTGACCCTGAAATCTGCGAAGAATAAAAAAGGGAAAAAGGCTTTGGCAAAGTGGAAGAAAGTATCTGGAGCCGAAGGCTACCAGATCCAATATGCGCCGAATAAAAAATTCAAAAAGAAGAAGAGCGTCTTTACAAAGAAAACATCGTATACCAT
>CAZGDT010000213.1:0-2946 GCA_964524245.1 uncultured Eubacterium sp.
GATATTCTTATCCCCATTTGCCATTTCAAAATCCTGTCTGACTGATTCTACAACTGAATCATGGAACTGATTCCATGCCTGTTGAATATTCTCTGCGTTTCCTTCGTTAAACGCTGCCTGCAGTGCTGCCACTGCCTCTTTCTGTTTTACTGTTGCTACATTTCCTAACATAATTTCTACCTCCTGATTAACTAAATGCATCAAAAAAAGCATCCATAATGGATACTTCACTTTGTTCTGGTTCTTCTTTCTTTTGTTCTGTCAGTTTCTTAAATTCTTTTAAGGTTTCTGCAAAGTTTTGAGAGTTCATTTTTTCTCTCAACTGTTTAATGTCTGCTGCCGCCTGCTGTGGTTCGTTTGAGATTTCCACACTTCTTCCGGCTATTTCATCAATAAAACCATACTCTAACGCTTTGTCCGGAGTCAGCATTGTTTCCTGTTCCATTAACGCTTTCAATTCTTCTTCTGTGATGTTCTTTGCTCTCAGCATAAAGAGTGCTCTGCTGGCTTCCATCAAGTCATCCAGCTGATTTGCTTCCGTCCGGAGCTGTGCCGCATTTCCTGCAACACACGCCCACATTTCATGAAGCAGGGCACTTGTTCCTTCGCCCATAACTCTGTGATCACAAGCCTGTAAAATCACAAACGCAATACTGTGAGCTACTCCATCTACATAACCCGTTTTATGTGCCTTGTGACGTTTCAACTGATTGTAAATGGCTGTACCTTCTTTCACGGAACCACCGTTTGAATTGAAAAATAATTCAATTTCAGCAGTATCCGGAATCTTCGCCAACTGTTCTCTAAAATACTTGGCTGACGTTTCGCTTTCCTCTCTTGACCATGTCTGCCAGTTGAACTTTCCTTCTTCTTCGACATCATCATACAGATAGATTTGATACTTGTTTCCTTCCTGTTGGAAAAGAAATTTCACCTTTGGAATCTTCATCATCTTATTCACCTCCTTCTACTCCATTTGCTACATTTTCTGTTTTCGCAATATTCTTGGTCATAAAATACATTCTGCTCCATTCCGTATCTAACGGCTGTCTGTCCAGTTCTTCTCTTACCTCATCCGGATTCAGTACTGATGAACCGATCAGTTTTTCGACATTTGGTGCTAAATCAAAAATATCTCTATGTTTGATTCTTCCTGTATCGACTTTGTAATAATTGCCTTTCATATATTCCCACACAGTGGCACGTTTATTTAGTACCTCCGTGATGGTATCTGCCCAAGGGTCTACCGCAAATGTTAAGAATACATCCATGACGTCCTTCACACTTGTAACGTTTCCCGTCATCAGCGACTGCGGTATCTTCATAGCCTGTCCTACCATATCGAATACATCTTTGCGAAGTTTAATGATGTCATCTGCATTCGTCCTCTGTTTTTCAGACTGTTCTTCCAGATTCTCTCCATCATACTCCACATAAGTTGCATACTCATTTTCCATATACGCCTTGATTTCTTTCGATATAATCTCCTTAAACTGTTTGTTGAACTCTACATCCCCCTGCTGCACTCCGTCAATTTTAAACTTGAATTTTCGCCCGTTTGTATCACGAAACGCACGTGCCGCCGTCTGAAGCAGTTTTCCATATTCTTCGTACATTCCGTCAATCAGCAGCCTTGCACTTTCATTTTCCATCTTAAACAGGAAAACTTCCTCTGCCCTGAATATCTTATTGAGTTGTAATCCTCCCTCTAATACAACACCCTCGTACAGGTTCCCCAGTATCGGGCGTTCTTCCCGGATCACGAAATCTTCCGCACAGTGCAACTCTCCACGCAGTTCCACAACTAACGCTCCTTTCGGATTTCTTATCATCTGTCTTATCACCTTGTGCCAAAACAAGGATGAATTTTCGTTCTTATTTGGCGCAACATTGAGTAAATAGTAGTCCTCTCGTTTGACTGATTCGTTTTGTACATACGTTTTAATGTCGCACTTGCTGATTGCATTGCCAATCAATGAAGTGGCTGTATACAATGCCAGTTCCTTGTAATAAATACTTGTAGGAACGCTGATAACCACCGAACCACCATAACGCTCTGACTTCGTGATTCTGTCTAAAAAATTTCTCCATAATCCCATTTTCTCACCTCCTTCTACGTGATCGTGCTGATTCTTTGTCCAAATTTCGGACGCTGTTTGATTCTTCCTTCTTCCGTCATTGCCGCAACAAATGCCATAAAACCATCTGTCTTTCTGTCTTTCTCCGAAATCTTTTCGTAAGTCGTATTTCCCTTCGCATCAATCACCGCCTTCGTGTTCCATGTGTACCAGCGCATGATTCGTGAAGTTCCCCACACAACCATTTGCATTGCAAACGCATGACCAATTACCGGCGCTATCTTCATCACATCTGACGGACGAATCAATTTCACTTTCTTATTTTCCGGGGTAAATCCTATGCCCTTTAATGCATTTGCCAATAAAGCATAACGGAAGTTATCAACTACCACACATTCTATGTTGTAATTCTTTGCTTGTATTCTCAGCCAATCTGTAACCAAATCCGGCGATACTTCAACTTCATCAACGAATGTTAATATGCCTGCTTTTTCATCTGTATCCAACGGATATTTGATTCTATGTAAATCTTTCGATTTTTTGCAAACCCATGTGTGATGCATCCAATAGTATCTGCCATCTTCCTTGAACAACAAACCAGCCACAACAAAGTCATTCATCTTCGCATAGTCAATACCGGCAATACACGACCTGCCTTTCAAATCCGGAAGTTCTTTTGTAGCTGCTTCCAGGTTCTCCCACGCTGTTACGTTGTACTCAGTTTCTCCCGGCGGACGATTCATTCTCTTTGTCATAAATGCTGTGTTATTTGCCGGATCACGCAGATACTCAACATATTCCATTTCCATCTCATGTTGAAGATTCGGAAATACTTTCAAAGACGGGTTCGCTTTATGCCACATTTCCT
>CAZGDT010000214.1:0-2945 GCA_964524245.1 uncultured Eubacterium sp.
GTCATAAATGGTTTCTTTTTCTGATTTCATATATTATAAACTTAAATGGTTGGTATTATATCATGCGCTTCATTGTATCCTGTCATGAGTGCCGTGATGCCTTCAAGCATATCCACGGCTTCTCTTTCTATATTCTCTTGTTGTGCCGGAAGAACAGGCGACTCCATGGATTCTTCCATCTCTTCCTGTGCGTTGCCATGCAACATGGCCTTTACCTGTTCCGGAGATATCTTTCTGACACCACGTCCGGTCAGTTCCCTGCATGCCCTGATGATGTCTGTCCCGGAAAAACCATTTTCCCGTGCATAGTCCAGCAGCAGGACGAATGCCCTGTTGTCATTCCTGAAATAGCTGTCATACAGTCTTTTCAGTTCTTCCGGTGCTCTTTGCCAGACCACAGAATGAGGTAATGCACCCGGTTTACGGGAAAGTGTACGCAAGTAGTGCTCCAGCTTGATGCACCAGTCGCCACCACAATAACTGCGTTGGTGCGAGGCCACTTTCTCCTTCCCGTACAGGATGACGATTTTTTCACTGTAGACCTTGACATGCACTTTTTCTCCTACAAGGGAATCAGGTACGGAATAATGAACATTTTTCATGCTGACAGTCGACCACTTGTCCACGATGTACTCATTGACCTCAAAACAGCCAAGATTGCCGGGAAAAGGCTTCAGCGATGACAAATCAGCCTCCAGACGCGATGATTTCTCCGCTGTTGAAAGACTGCCCTGCTCGTTGTTGACCTGCGTACACATTCGGTTCAAATGCTCCTGGGCGGAACGTATGTCATTGAAATGGTCAGTCAGGCAGAAAGCTTTCCTCCTGACATATTCCACGCTGCGTTCCACATGCCCTTTCTCCCATCCGGCCCGTACATTACAGAAACGGTACTCAAAACAATAGAAACCGGACATCTTCATCAGGGCTTCCGTAGGCTTCTTGTCACCACCGACAAAGCTCTTGACGGCTACACGCATATTGTCATAGACCATCATGGCGGGGACACCATGTATATCCCTGAAGAAGTTGCGGTGGGATTCCATGAAGGCAAGCATATTCTGATGCCTGAAAAGGTAGGCGTATCTGCCATTGCTATGCCCGAAAGTGAATACGGCCAGATAAAACTTGGTCTTGACACCGTCAATAAAAAGAAGGACTTCACCCCAGTCAAACTCAACAATGCATCCCGGCTCATAGAACAACCGGATAAAGGCTTCGCTCTTTTTCTTCTCTTTGTATGACTCTATATTTTTTATATAACTGCACACTGTGGCATAACTGATGGTATATCCTTTGGATAACAGAAACTGGTGGATATCCTTCTTCAGCATGCGCTGCTTGCGAAGCCCCGTAGCTACCTTAACGGCATTCTTCTTCAGGCAAAACCCTATCTCGTCCTTAATCTCTTGTGTAAGGCGGCGAGGACGGCGTTTGGAACTGTCATACTTGGGCTGGACGGTAAACAAATCACTCAAAGCCTCTTCCGGATTATCAGTACGGATGGCTGATTCGTATTCTGAAAGAATATTGTCAACGGTATGACGGCTGACATGAAGTTCACGAGAGATACGCCGTTTGCTATAACCGCATACTCTATACATGTGTATTATTGATTGTCTTTCTACCATAGTCTTCATTTTACCTTTGTATTTGGATGATACAAAGGTCATTATACTTATCCTATGGCGGCGCACTTTTCAATTGGAATATTGGCGCACTTTTCAATTAGTATCTACAACACTTCGGGTTTCTGTTCTTTAAAGAAGTTGATTTCTTCCGCTTCATTCACAAACTTATAAGCCGATATGTATTTTCTCAGTTCATCGCATAAAGGTCGAATAAAACGCATCATATACAAAGCGCTATCAATACCGGTACAATCATTTATGCCGTTTTTTTCTATTTCCGTATCGATTTGAAATAATATTTTATCTACAAATTGCATAAAACATCATTTATCTTTTGTTGTCAAAGTGCTCAAATATAGGGGGTGTCGGCGTTAAATCATAATAATCCAATTCGCTAATATCCAAACGAAAATACACCAAGTCCGAATATGAACGATACAAGCGCATCAGAATCGGATTTGTTTCGTAGATTTCTTTTCCTATGTTATCAGGAACATCAAAAACAGCTTTTCCCTTTACCCTTACTGAAATATTTCCAGCCATGGCAAGCAATTCTACAAAAGGATTCTTTTGCAATTGCTTATAAACTTCCTTATAGGTTGTTGTGGTAAAATAGAGCGTAGCATTTTCTCTTTTCATAATCTGAAAAACACGAATTTTCGGTTTATCATCCTCTACTGTGGCAAAAGCCACATCTTTATGTCTCATTAAAAAACTTAATCCTATTTCCATATTGCGTTTGTTTTAAACAATATAAGGCTACCGATAGTAACCTTATATTGAACATGAATTTAATTTACTTGTATAAAGTCTTAGCTAAATCTGCTAATCCGGCTTCTCCCGGCAGATTGGGATAAGCCTTTTTCATGGTTGCGATAAATGAATCGGCTGTTTTATTTGCTGCAATTATACGCTTCATTGTTTTCAAATAATCAATTTTAAATTCTACCATATCTTTTTTTACAGCACCCCCATGTCCACCAATAAAATATTCACAACCGGATTTTAAAGCCCTCTCCGCTTCTGTTATTTCTGCATCAATCGCAGCTAAAGAAGATATTTGTAAATGGCTGACATGAGATTTAACAGGCGTCCAGTGTGTGTAATAGACCTTGTTACCTATTATAATACTTGCCGCAGGAAAATCTGTTGAAGCTCCTTTTTGAAAAGAGAATTTCACTCCATTCCAATTTTGAGTACTTCCCAAAGGAACTTCTTCTGTTTTTCCGGTCGGCATGGAAACTATGGCATCGCCAAATATTTTTGCAAAATTTTGCATCATTCCACCGTAAACAGTCCCCTTGACAAAATCCG
>CAZGDT010000215.1:0-2944 GCA_964524245.1 uncultured Eubacterium sp.
ATTACAAATTCTTTATCTGTTCTTCTTCTCCCTGCAATATCCAGAGCATCCGGAACAAATCAAAACAAACACATTCGGACAACATCTTCCATTACCGTAAGATACTCTCTTCTTCTTGGCGTCATAACAAGTGCCTTGTTTTTAATATACGGTTCTGACATCGGTCAGTTTATATTTCAAAGTACAAATGCAGGGAAATTATTGACACTTCTCTCGCTTCTTTGTCCGTTTTTATACGTTACAACCACATTAGGAAGCATCATAAACGGGCTTGGAAAAACCGGAATAACGTTTCTTATTACAATATTGGGTATTAGTCTCCGTATTCTCTGCTTATTTGTTCTTACACCGCATTATGGCATATACGGCTATCTGTTTGGATTATTATGCAGTCAAATAATAATTTGTCTTATGCATGGGTTGTATCTTATGAAGAAAACAAAAATACATGCTAATTTATCACAATATTTTATATGGCCTTTTATTTTCACTGTCAGCATTTTATATATCGGTCGAATTACCGGAAATTGGATTTATAATGCAACAAAAAGTTATTTCCTTTCTTATGGGATACTCATTCCGGTATTATTCGCAATTTTTATCTTTTTTTACAAATTCCGTCTGATTAGATTTCGGAATTTTCATCAGTAGCGTCGAAAAGAATTCGGCATAATCGTTCTTCATCAATGATAGGGATAGACAATTCTTTCGCTTTTTTGTTTTTTGATGATGTGGAAGTGATATCATTGTTAACAAGATAAGTTGTTTTTTTACTGACACTTCCTGCAACTTTTCCGCCCAGACTTTCTATTTTATCCTTACATTCCGCACGCCCGGAAAAATGATTCAGACTTCCCGTGATTACAAAAGTCATGCCGGCCAAAGGAAGCGAGGCGGATTGTTTCGGATGTTCAATACGGAGTAAATCAGATAAAACTTCAATCTGCTTTTGGTTCTCTTTATCGGCAAACCAGCATACAAATGCCCCGGCAAGCACCTCACCGATCCCTTCAATTCCAACGAGATCATCTGCCGTAAGTTTCCTCATGTCTTTAAGAGAATATGGATACCGGTTAACAATTAATTTAGCCATACTCAAACCAATCCCTTTAATTCCCAAACCATAAAGCACATTAGCCAATGGAACATCTTTAGCATTCTCCAGCGAAGACATCAGCTTATTAAATGATTTTTCACCAAACCCTTCCATCTGCATAATCTGCTCTTTATATTGTCCTAAATCAAAAAGATCCGAAAATGAATGTATCATGCCTTCATTAACCAATTTTTCCAAAGTGGCTTCTGATAATCCGTCAATATTCATTGCATTACGACTTACAAAATGAGTCAATAATTTGATTTTTTTTGCATAGCAGTTTTCGTTTGGACAAACAAGAACAACCGAGCCATTGTCATTTTGTAATTTTGTTTCACTTTGGCACACCGGACAGTGAGACGGGATGCTGCATGATCCGGATTTTGTTATATTTTCATAAATCTGAGGAATAATCATATTCGCTTTATAGACGGAAATTCTGTCGCCAATTCCTAACGCAAAATTCTGCAAAATACTTACATTATGGACACTTGCTCGTGTTACCGTCGTTCCTTCCAATTCAACCGGGTCAAATACGGCCACAGGATTAATCAGTCCGGTACGGGAAGCACTCCATTCTATTTTGCGAAGAATAGTTTCTGCTAATTCATCCTGCCATTTAAAGGCTATGGAATCATGAGGATATTTAGCTGTTTGTCCCAGTGCCTGACTGTAGGCAATATCGTCATAGGTAAGCACAAGGCCATCACTTGGCAAATCCGATTTTTTTACTTCCTCAGCAAATTCATTCACTTTATTTTCAAGATTTTCTGATGTCACTTTTTTGTATGGTGATATTTCAAATCCCTGTTCCTGCAGCCATTTCATTCCCTGCTCTTTTTTTATAAATACAGGACTTTCTCCGGCAGAAATAATTGTGTAAGCATAAAAATGTATATGTCTTTTTGCCGTAATTTCATTGTTTAGCTGACGTACGCTTCCGCTGCAGAGATTACGCGGGTTTTTATATTTTTCCTCTATGCGTTCCTGCTTATTCAACACTTCAAAATCCGAATAACGGATAAGTGCTTCTCCACGTAAAACCAGTGTGCCCTGATATGCGATTTTGCCCGGAATGTTAACAAAGGTTCTGGCATTGTTTGTTATCACTTCGCCTACTTCGCCATTACCTCTTGTCAGTGCTTTGACAAGTTTGCCATTTTCATAAGTGAGAATCACACTGATTCCGTCTAATTTTACGGACAAAAGACCGGTCCGGGTTCCCAACCATGATACAAGTTCCAAAACTTCCTTTGTTTTGTTCAAAGAAAGCATGGGAACAACGTGATTTTCTTTTGGCAGTTCACTTATTGTTTCATATCCGACATGAATGGTCGGACTGTTATTCATAACCATACCGGTCTTTTCTTCCAGAGAAACCAGCTCATCATACATTTTGTCATACTCGTAATTTGACATAATTTCACCAAGTCCCTGATAATACACCATGGAGGCTTGATTTAACTGTTCAATTATTTCTTTCATTCTTCTGATATCCGATGTCATATTTCACTCCTTTATGCTCCGCGAGTTTTTTGATTTCAATTATTTCCTGAGGCGTTAAATATCTCCACTCACCAATCGGCAAATCACCTAATTGAATGTTCATAATACGAATCCTTTTTAAAGTAACAACACGAAATCCAAAATATTCACACATTCTTCTGATTTGACGATTTAATCCCTGTGTCAGAATAATATGAAAAGAATCTTGTCCTGTCTTTTTAATCCGGCAAGGACGTGTCATCGTTCCAAGAATCGGTACTCCCTGTTCCATTGCATGAATAATGGAAGCTTTTATCGGTTTATCTACCTGTACAACATATTCCTTCTCATGATAATTGCTTC
>CAZGDT010000216.1:0-2930 GCA_964524245.1 uncultured Eubacterium sp.
TGGGTACATGGTGGTTACGCTCACCGGGAGCAACAAACAGGGAGGCAACTCTTGTAGATGTGTTCGGATATGCGTATGGAGGATGCAATTATGCTGGTATAGAAGCGACAAATGACGGTTTGGCTGTTCGTCCTGTTTTACATCTTTCACTATCTGCTGTCAGACAGTTGGAATTTGCCGGAACAATATCGTCGGATGGCGTGGAAACAACACCGGCTCCGACAACGATACCGACAGAGACACCGATACCGCCTGCATTAAATCATACGCGTGCATCGGTTAGCCTCACTAATTTGCAAACAAAGGATAAAAATAGTTTGCCTAAGGTAGGAAAAACATTTAGTCATAAAGGGATTCGCTACAAGATTACAAAAATCGAAGGTAAAAAGGGAAGTCTGAGCTTAAAAGGTATAAATAATAAAAAGACAAAGAAAGTTGTTATTCCTAAAGAAATAAAAAAATATGGAATATCTTTTGTCGTAACAAAGATAGAAAAAAATGTTTTTACCAAATGCAAAAAAATGCAAAAATTAATTATTAAAAGCCGGGTAATAACCAGGATAGGTAAAAACAGATTTGCTCGAAAATGCAGGATTATTGTACCGAAATCAATGGTTAGGAAATATAAAACTCTATTAAAACGAAGTTAGGAGGGATTAAATATGAAAAAGAAAATATGCTATTTTCTGATAATGATTATCGCGAACATAATGACTGTTCTATTTATGAAAAATGAGTCAAAGGCGGTGACTATGACGTCATGGAGTACAGAACAGCCGCCTGATGGGGCGAAAGGGATAGAAAAAAGAACAGAATATCGATTTCGTGATAAATCTTCAAAAACATCCTACAGCACTTCATTGGATGGATGGACGCGGTCAGGAGGAAATTGGGTAAGTTCAGGAAGCGGACAGATTGATTATGTAAGTTCTTTTCCAAATGGATTTGATACGAATAATAGCATTTATCAGCAGTACAATCACTCTCCGATATCATCTTCAGAAACGCTCACAGATAAGATTACAACAACTACAAGCCATATTGGATACATTTATTATCACTGGTGTCGGAACGGGAATTTTAATGGAAATCTAAAGAATCGAATTGTTAATGGAGTCTACACATCTAAATTTTGGTGTTTTCATGCTTTTTTTTCTGGCACTGCATTAGGCTGGGATTCAAAAGGAGCGTTTTATGGTGATTTACCTCAGTATTGTAATGATACATATTGGTGGATAGGATACGGAGAAGGCGTTGCGGCAAATATTCCGGTATATCGTTGTTCCTATCAAAAATACAAAAAGCTTTTTAATTATTATACGTGGTCGAAATATTCAGAATGGTCACCTTCAGCACCTGCAACTGCAAATAATCGAGAGATTCAAAAAAGAACAGTCTGGCGTTATGAAGAAAATAGTATAAAGAATATTACGCCGTCAATTGTTACAACTTATACCGTAAAAACGCAGACCAAAAAAACAACGGCCAAGAAAACGAAAATACGATTAAAAATGATGATATTAAGAGGATTTAAAGGGTATCAGATTCAATATGCAACGAATAAGAAAATGAAGAAAGGGAAGAATCTCTGGGGTAAAAAAAAGAATGCTTCCATATCCGTTAAACGAAAAAAAACTTATTATATCCGGGTAAGATATTATAAAAACAAATCACGTTCAAAGAAAAAAATATACAGTAAATGGAGCAAGGTAAGATGTATTAGTGTTAAGAAGTGACAGAGTTGCTATCCCGGCATACGAATAAATCCGTCAATCAGACGTCCAATGAGTTCCTCTGACAAAGGAGCGTCATTATCGAGAGCAATAAATGCGTTTTTCTCTCTTTTTGACCTCAAAAAAACAGGAGAAGGCCATTCGATATTTGGCGGAAGCAGGAAAAAAATACCGGTTTTTTTTATATAACAGGTTGCGGCTGTTGCTTTTTCACGGAAATCAGGTTCTACATACATGCCGACACTTTTATGAATTGCCATATCTTCTTTCGGAAGATAATAATAATTTTTGTAATCCTCAAAAAAATGATAGAGCGTATCCTCGATAAGCGGAATCATGATTTCAATTTTATTTTCCGAGTAGGAAATCTGAATCTGATTCTTCTCATAGGAGAGAGAAAACGGAACCTGACAGGGAAGAAAATCTGTAAGACAGATAAATTCATCCTGCTGTGTCAGGTGTGGGGCGGAGGGGGTATACTGACGGTACACCAGCAACAAAGAACATACAAGTGTGCCAATCAAATCGTCACGGTTATGACAGAGGAGCTGTTCTTTTCTTGTTTCAGCCATTGCATCATGAAAAAATTTTTTGTGCATAAATTCCGTGTAAAGGCGGATACAGTCTTTGCCGGAAAATGTATCCGTGCGCTGAAAACCGGCGAGCCGTTCCATCGTTGTAAGTTTTTGCTTCTTTACGGGGAAATACCTTTTCATAGACATAATTTGGCGATAAATATCGAAACTTCCCTTTTCAATAAAAGGAGAGGGAATATGGTAATGCGCATATTTTTTTTCCAGATAGGGAATATCAAAGGTGGAACCATTGTAATGAACGAATGTGGTTTTTTGAAAAACAAAGTCAGAAAAAGAGCGAAGAATCAGTTCTTCGCTTGTATAATCATCAGCAAACCACTGATCAGTCCACCATTGACCATTCCGGAAGGTAATACTGCCAATCAGATACAGAGAGGATACCTGCGGAGAAAGTCCTGTGGTTTCAATATCAAAAAAACAAACGTCTTCTGCCTGACAGGGAAGAAAAGCTGTCACGGTGTGAAGCGTTTTTTGTTCGTATGCAAGGGAATGTTGAATGTGTTCCATGATAGCTCTCCTCTATTTGAAATGATGGCTTAATGATACCATAAAAAGAAGAGATGTCAATGATTGCCTGTTTCGAACAATTGTGCTATACTAC
>CAZGDT010000217.1:0-2914 GCA_964524245.1 uncultured Eubacterium sp.
TTTCTCCATTGATGATTTCACTCCTTGTCTTTTCTACAAAACTGTGATATACTATATGTCACGTAGGAACACTGCGCCTACCATACCACAATAGTGCATTTTCTATCGTACCACAAATGTAGTAAGGTGTCAAGCATTTGTTTGGTACTTTTTTCTATTTTTCTCAAAAAAAAATGCGCACAGGTCGAAAGACCGATGCACATTTTCCAGTTCCCTTATTTCTCCAATTCTTTTTTCTTAGCCGTGAATTCTTTGTATGTTATTTCACCGCGTTCCAGCATTTGCTCATATTTTTCAATTGTTTCAACATCCCCGAACGTATGCTTTTTATTTTTATTAGGTTTTACAAGACTCGTCGCAAGAGCAACCGGGAAGAAAAAAATGCCAAATACATAAAAAAAAGCAAAGCTATATCCTTTTTTCTCAGCTATTTTTGCCGGAATATATGAAAAAATCAGTAATATAACAAGAGCACCGGCAGAAAAAGGTCCTATTGCACCATCCACACCCTCACCTCCCTTCACAAAAAATATCATCAAACAGCTTAGCATATACCCCCCCCAAAAAAATTTTCCGTTTTTTTCTCTTTTTCTAAAAAACTTTAATTGCACCCTGGCTGATCTCCCCGAAAATTATACTGGATTTATCCTATGTTATTGTTATATAATAGAAAAAAAGAATTGGAGGTGTTTCACATGAATAAACAGATTCTTATTTCAATCAGCCGTGAATACGGAAGCGAAGGACGGAAAATCGCCCTTAAAATAGCTGACGACATGGGATTACCCCTATATGACAGGAATATTTTAGAGGAAATTGCAAAAGAAAAGGGCATTGACCCTAAAAACTTCCAAAATATTGATGAAAAGCCTAAAAACAAACTTCTTTCCCGGCGTGTCAATGGGTACTCCAACTCCATGGAAGAGAATTTGGCCGAAATGCAATTTGAATATCTGAAGAAAAAAGCAGATGACGGAGAGTCTTTTGTCGTTCTCGGACGCTGTTCCGAAACCGTTCTGAGAGACAGAGATGGTTTGATTTCCATTTTTGTCACAGGTGAACGCGAAAGAAAAATTGAACATATTATGGATAAATTTTCCATTTCAAAAGAAGAGGCCGCTGCCAAAATATTCAAACACGATGTCAGCAGAAAGCGCTATCACAATCACTATTCTGCATTTAAATGGGGCGATTCGAGAAATTATGATGTATGCATAAACAGCAGTCCCCTTGGACCGGAGAAAACAGCAGAAGTTTTGGAAGCGTATATTCAGGCGCGCATGTAACCCCTTCCTGCCTTCGGCAGGCTTCGAGCAACGCGAAAGGAAGGCGCATGCGCGCTATATAAACAAAAGAACACCTTTGCGTGAGCAAGCTCACACCTGGTGTTCTTTTTGTTTATGCAACGCTTATTGCATTCGCGATTATTTGAGAGTTACTTTTGCGCCTTCTGCTTCAAGTTTTTCTTTGATTTCTTCTGCTTCTTCTTTGCTTGCGCCTTCTTTAACTACTTTAGGAGCACCGTCTACTACTTCTTTTGCTTCTTTCAGTCCAAGTCCGGTTACTTCACGTACTACTTTGATAACCTTTACTTTAGCAGCGCCAACTTCTGTCAGCTCTACATCAAACTCGTCCTTCTCAGCCGCACCGCCTGCTGCTTCGCCGCCTGCTGCTGCAACTACAACGCCTGCTGCTGCAGATACGCCAAATTCTTCCTCACATGCTTTTACTAAATCATTCAATTCCATTACGCTCATCTCTTTGATTGCGTCGATAAATTCCTGTGTCGTCATTTTGTTTTCCTCCATTCAAATTTCATTATCAATATCTTATTCTGCTGCCACTTCACCCTGAGCTTCTGCAATCTGTTTAACCACACGAGCGAAGTTTGTAATTGGTGACTGCAAGCTTCCAAGCAACTTGGAAATAAGTTCGTCCTTGGATGGAATTGTAGCAAGAACTTTCACTCCTGCTTCATCATAATACTCGCCATCCACAAT
This sequence comes from uncultured Eubacterium sp., assembly GCA_964524245.1. Classification (GTDB taxonomy): domain Bacteria; phylum Bacillota; class Clostridia; order Lachnospirales; family Lachnospiraceae; genus Eubacterium_F. The sequence continues at coordinate 2,001 of CAZGDT010000217.1, forward strand.
TCCGCTCTTAATCTGAAGTGCTTCTGCTTCCTTGGCAAACTTATTCAAAATTCTTGCCGGAGCCGTCTCATCTTCGATTCCAAACGCAATTGCCGTAGGACCTTCCAGATCCTTGTCAAGCTGTGCATAATCCGTACCGTCGAATGCCAAGTGAAGCATGGTATTCTTATATACTTTATATACCACACCGGCTTCTCTCAACTCTTTACGAAGTCTTGTGTCCTGCTCTACCGTTAATCCACGATAGTCAACCAGAACAACTGATTTAGCATCTGACACATATCCTTTGATCTCATCCACGATCGGTGCCTTCAATTCGACTTTAGCCATGATTTACTACCTCCTTGTTATAGTCAGCATATGCTGCCATATAATCTGCCGGAGATCTTATCCGAAGCATACATGCATTCATCAAAAAACCTTTGTCCGCAAAACGCAGACAAAGGTCGAAATCTCACAAGAAAATGTGCAAATAATCTTCCTCGGCAAGCGGCTTTCGCACTTACATAGAACCTATACTTGCTGTCTACGGCAGTTATAAACTTTTGTCAGTATAGCACACCGCTATACGATTGTCAAGAACCTTTCGATTCCTGATTATCCAAGTTTCAAAGTGTTTACTTTGATTCCGGGACCCATTGTCGTCGCAATCGTCACGCTCTTCATATAGGTTCCCTTCGCACTGGCCGGTTTTGCTTTAATAATCGCTTCCATCAACGTGTTAAAGTTTTCAGCAAGCTGTTCTTCCGAGAAAGAAGCTTTGCCGACCGGACAGTGGATAATGTTTGCTTTATCCAAACGATACTCGATCTTACCTGCTTTAATATCATTAACAGCCTTTGTAACATCCATGGTAACCGTACCGGCTTTCGGATTCGGCATTAAGCCTTTCGGTCCAAGAACACGACCCAAAC
>CAZGDT010000218.1:0-2860 GCA_964524245.1 uncultured Eubacterium sp.
CGTATTCTCATGCTTCTTAATCACCTGATTCACATAATCATCAACAGAAGCACAGGCAACCAATCCTGTCTGAGAACGTCCGTCCATCACAAGTTCATAAATATAATAGGCAGGCTTCTCTTCTTTTACATAGATTCCCTCACTGATATCTTTCGAAAGAAGCTCTTTCGCTTTCTGATACACTTCCGGAGCATACGTATCCGTAGAGTCATCAAAGCTTGTCTCTGCCCGGTCAATTTTCAAAAAAGACAGCGGTTCTCTTTCCACTTCTGCTTTTGCTTCCTGTCTGTTGTATACATCATAGGGTAAGGCAGCCACCCGGTCTGCCACTTTTGCATCCGGGCGTACGCACGGAAACGGTCGAATTGTAGCCATATTTTTTCTCCTTTTATTTATTTCTTTATCTTGATTTATCAGCTTTTTGCCTCGCAGGTAAGATCACATTCCAGACGTTGAAACGTCTGCTTGTCCACGGAAGAAAGAAGCACACTGGAATGCACCTGGCTTCCCTTTAATTTCGGCAATTGTTTTAATGCCTCCGCTGCCACTTCATTGTCTGCAGCCGTGGCTGAAAGAGCAATCAGCACCTCATCCGTATGAAGTCTTGGATTCCGGCTCCCCAGATACTCCGTTTTTAATGTCTGAATGGGTGCAATGGCACCCGGTGATAAAATCGGCACATCATGTTCGATATCCGCCAACACCTTCAGGGTATTTACAAGGGCAGCCGCACTGGCTCCCAAAAGCTCACCTGTTTTTCCTGTAATAATCCTGCCATCCGGCAGCTCTACGGCAACGGCGGGACCACCTGTTTTTTCTTCCCTTTCCAGCGCCGGCATAACAGCATGTCTGTCAATAACGGATAAATTTTCCTGCCGCATGAGAAGCTGAATTTTATTTACTTCTTCCATCGTCCGCGTTCCCTCTGCTACACCGGCAACAGCAGCATAATACCGTCGGATGATTTCCTGACGCGAGGCTTCGCGACAGATTTCATCATCAATAAGACAGTTTCCCGCCATATTCACACCCATATCCGTAGGTGAATTGTAGGGGCTTTCTCCATATATTTCCATAAACATGGCATTCAATACCGGGAAAATTTCCACATCCCGGTTATAATTGACGGTAGTTTCGCCATATGCTTTCATGTGATAAGGGTCAATCATATTGATATCATTCAAATCAGCCGTAGCCGCTTCATAAGCATGGTTAACCGGATGATCAAGCGGCAGATTCCATATCGGGAATGTTTCATACTTGGCATATCCGGCACGTATACCCCTTTTGTGTTCGTGATAAAGCTGTGAAAGACAGGTACTCATTTTACCGCTTCCCGGTCCGGGTGCCGTCACGACAACCAACGGCCTAGTAGTCTCAATATAATCATTTTTCCCATATCCCTCATCACTCACAATAAGCGGAACGTTCGTTGGATACCCGGGTATTACGTAATGATGATAAACCGTAATTCCCAGTTTTTCCAGTCTGTGCTGAAACAAAACTGCACTGCGCTGTTCAGAATATTTAGTAAGGACTACGCTTCCCACGTAAAGTCCGCGGGATCGGAAGGCATCAATCAGCCGAATGACGTCATTGTCATAAGTAATCCCCAAATCAGCACGAACCTTATTCTTTTCAATGTCATCCGCACTGACAACCATGACAATTTCCGCCTTATCTGCCAGCTGCATCAGCATCTGCAGTTTACTGTCCGCTGCAAATCCCGGCAAAACGCGCGCTGCATGAAAATCATCAAATAATTTTCCGCCAAACTCCAAATAGAGTTTATTGTCAAATTTTTGAATTCGTTCCATAATGTGCTGTGATTGCATTTTCAAATATTTTTCATTATCAAATCCGATTTTCATTTTGCCCTCCATTCCGAAATGATGAACCTGTTATCCTTCTTCTACATGTATTTTTTACCCAAACATTTTACCACAGAACGAAAATGAATACAAGAGTTCGCTATTGGTTATACTATACTTCAAAAGAACGAGGTGAGTTAATTGAAACATAGACTTAAAAGACAAACATCTAATTTTTTGAAATGCGGATTGATGGGATGGGGACTGGAATGTTTCTGGACGGGCTGCGGTTCTCTCTGTGGCGGAAAAGACAAAAAAATGCACTGTGAAACTTCTCTCTGGATGTTCCCGATTTACGGCATGGCATCCATTTTGGCTCCACTGTGCAACGCGATGAAAAATAAAAATATTATGCTTCGCGGTTCCATCTATACTACCTGCATTTTTTTGGCAGAATACGGAACCGGAACTCTGTTAAAAAAGAAAAACTGCTGTCCCTGGGATTACAGCAAGGCTAAATCAAACTACAAAGGAATTGTTCGTTTCGATTATGCGCCTCTCTGGTTCTTAGTCGGTCTCATGTATGAAAAAGTATTAACAGACAATGCTGAAAATGTGAAATAACGGATTATTTATGTATGTTCTTTCTACAAATGTCTGAAAGACAACATTCTTCGCAGTCCGCTTTTCTTGCCATACAGACTTCTCTTCCGTGGTGAACCAGCCGGTGACAGAAATCACTTCCCTTATCCCCGGGAATTATTTTCCACAGTTCCATTTCGACTTTTTTCGGATCCTTTATTCCATCTACGAGCCCCATTCGGTTCACAAGGCGAATACAATGAGTATCCGTGACAATTGCCGGTTTTCCAAAAACATCTCCCATAATAAGATTGGCACTTTTTCGCCCTACGCCCGGAAGCTTCAGGAGTTCATCAAAATCATCCGGTACGCATCCGTTATACTGTTCCACCAATACAGTCATGCATTTTTGAATGTCGCGCGCCTTACTGTGTCCCAGACCGCATGGTTTCACAATATCTTCAATT
>CAZGDT010000219.1:0-2847 GCA_964524245.1 uncultured Eubacterium sp.
CGACCATGGATTGTCAGAAGATGCAGTACATGAGGCGTTTTTGAAATTGGCTCGAAATATAAATAAAGTGCGAGATGTAAAGACAAAAGAAGCTCGAAATTTTGTGATGATTATAACCGACTGTGCGGTAAAAGATTTGTATAGAAAACGACAAAGACAATTTCAACATGAGATTTATGCGAAAACCAGCAATGAAGAAACAAATCGGGAATTTTTGGAATTATTTGCAGAAACGGAAGAAATACCAGAAGTGCCGGAGTTTAAGAATAGTGAGGTAAGTGAAGCGTTAAAGAGTTTATCCAGTGATGCCCATAATATATTTTTATTGCGATTTGGATTGGGTTTTAGTGTGAAAGAAATATCAGAGATAACAGGATTCAGTATAGCAAAAATAGAAAAGTCTATAAATCGGAGTAAAAAGACACTGGCTCGGAGATTGAAACCTGAAAAATGAGGTGAAGAGTGAATGCAGTTCCGAAGAAAGCTTTCCCGAGAAGAAGCGGGTTGGTATGCTCAGGAGATGCTGGAATATCAGGCGGAGTGGTTTGAGTTATATGAAACATGTAAAGAGCCGGAATACAGTGAAGAGTTTGAGAAAAAGATGAGAGAAGTCTTGTTTGAGGAGAAGACGGGAAAGATAAGGGCAGCGGAACATTTTATGGGATGGCAGTGTTATATAGAACGAGGAATAGCTGCTGTCGTGATATTTTTTCTGTTGATCTGTGTTATGATGCCAGAGAAGGTACAGGCAGGATATCATAAGTTTGCGGAAGTAGTAGAAGTGATGTATGAAGAATATAGAGAATACCGGTATCGGATTTATGGAGAAACAGAGGAAAAATTTGAGGAAGTAAGAATCGTAGAATTACCGGAAGGGATGGAGGAAACCCGAAGACAAGAGATAAGAAATGGAATTGATTTATTATATGAGAATGGGGAAGGAAAGTATTTTAATATTTATCAGAAGAAGTTGGAAGAGGAACATGTAATAACATATTATTTGGATACAGAAGATATGGTATCAAAGAATGTGAAGATAAAGGGAGAAGAAGTGGAATTGGTGGTAAGGAATGGAGAGATATTTTTTGTGTGGCAAAGAGAGGAATATTGTGTAGGAGGACAAACGAATCTGGAGAAAAGAGAAGTAATAGGAATTTTAAATCAAATAGAATGGTGAGAGAGAAGCTGTAATGAGCCTGAACGGGTTTGGTTACAGCTTTTTAATTTTGTTACAAAAAAGAACGAATAAGACAAAAATGTTTGTCCGGCGGACAAATGTCTTTTTCGTTATAAAAGATAAGGGAGTAGTTTTCCAAGTTCAAAAAGAGGAAAAGAGTTGAAAGGGGGGAGAGAGAATGGGAAGGATGGAAAAGATAATTGCAATGATAGTAGCATGTAGTGTAATGATAGTATCGGTACCGATGGCATCGCTGGCTGAAGGAAGAAGTGGGAAAGAAGGAAAAGGAGAGAGTCATGTAAGATATATTGTGGATGCGATGGCAGATCTGGGAATTAAGGATGGAATGGCAACCATGGATTGTTGGGTAAAAGGGCATTATAATAGGGCAACAAAGGCAAAAGTAGTAGTAGAATTACAGGTAAAGAGTGAAAATAGTTGGATAGCATATGAGACATGGACGGATACAAAAGATGATTATATGGCATGGGTATGTGAAGAGAAGGAAGTGAAAGAGGGGAAGATTTATCGGGTAAAGGTGACGGTTATTGTGTGGGAAGGAATGAAAATGGAAGAGCAGATATTATTTACGGATGAAATGATGGTTAAATAAGAGTATATAGTAAAAATAAGAATAAAGTATATCATGTAAAAATTTTATTATAAGATTTAGGATTTAGATGGAGGGATTTTATCGGTAAAGCGAATGTCAGAAAGTAAATTGTGAAATAAAAAAATACTTTTATCCAAAGAATATTAAAAAATTTTGCTAAAAGCGGAAGGATACCTCGTGGTAGTATCATTCGCATACAGGTAAAATTTCCCCATGATGAAATAAGACGGGGGTATAGATCCATTGGACAAAGAAATTTCTAAGAAAATTTTTAAAGAATTTTTGTCGGAATTAGCAGAATCACATCGGAAAAAATTACATTGCAGCCAGGAATCTATGGCAGAAAAACTGCATATTTCGTCAAGATCCTATAATGATATTAAACAGAAACGATATGCATTCTCTACGCCCGTTTTGCTATTTTTAATTACTTATATGTCGGCAGATGAGCTTTTAGAATTTCAGGATAAAATAAAATTATTAGTAGAACGTTTGGAACAAACAGAAGAAATCGAGTTCTAATTAAAGAAAAGAATGTATTTGAAAGCTCCCTCTGGATTCCAGAGGGAGCTATTACATAGCATAGTATTTACAAATTTCTTCAAATGTGACGAGCGTAGTATATGGTGTATTTAGAGCTAGTGCTGTTGCTTCTTTGGTAAATCCACGTTTTGCAAATACATAAAACCAGGTTTTTGGGTAATGAAAAAGTTTGTTTTGTTCTATCAAATCAATGATTACAGAGGAACCTACCAAACTGTTATTCCATTTGCATTCTCCTAATAATATAGTGTCCTGGCCAATAGCCATTAAATCAATTTCTTCTTGTCGTTTTTTTACAGGGTTTGTACCCCACCAGCGACCTAATTTGAAAAAGAAGAAAGGGGCTTCATTATGCGCTGCGAGTTCCCATAAATATTCTTGAGAAATTTTTTCAAAAATAAATCCCATATAGGTGGTAAGTTCGGGTTCGATGCGTTTTTCATAAATTTCTTCAGCGCGACCGGCTTGCAAAGCTGGTAGATTTGGCATAACAAAACGATACCAGAATCGATAC
>CAZGDT010000220.1:0-2835 GCA_964524245.1 uncultured Eubacterium sp.
TATAATCCTAAAAAATCAAATCGAAGACTACTATTACACTCTTCTGCGCTTCGGTGGGCGACATCCGTTATGTGGAACAGGTGTAACATCCTGAATGCTTGTCACTTCAATGCCACATGCCTGAATCGCACGAATAGCCGCTTCACGACCGGAACCCGGTCCTTTAACCATTACTTCTACAGATTTTAATCCATGAGGCAACGCAGCTTTTGCTGCCGTCTCAGCTGCCATCTGTGCGGCATACGGCGTAGATTTTTTGGAACCCCTGAATCCGAGTCCGCCTGCGCTTGCCCAGGAGATAGCATTTCCCTGCATATCTGTCAGCGTTACGATTGTATTATTAAAAGATGACTGAATATGTGCCTGTCCGCGGTCAATATTCTTCTTGACACGCTTTTTTGTCACTTTTTTCGCAGTTTGTTTAGCCACTGTCTTACCCTCCTATATTATTTCTTCTTGTTTGCTACCGTACGTTTTGGACCTTTTCTTGTTCTTGCATTGGTCTTTGTTCTCTGACCGCGAACCGGAAGTCCTTTTCTATGACGAATTCCTCTATAGCAACCAATTTCCTGTAATCTCTTGATATTCAGAGCTACTTCTCTACGAAGATCACCCTCTACAACCTGAGTACGATCAATAACATCACGAATTTTTGAAACATCCTCATCTGTCAGGTCTTTACAACGGGTATCCGGATCAACATTTGCCTCAGCCAAAATTCTCTTTGAGCTGGCAACACCGATGCCGTAAATATAGGTAAGACCTATCTCAACACGTTTTTCTCTTGGTAAATCTACACCACTGATACGAGCCATGTGTGCTTTGCACCTCCATTTAATCTTATTATTTTGTTTACCGGAAAACGAACCTTCCGTTCTCCGAAGCGAATCTCGGATTCGCTCTGCAGCCGCTTTAAATTACGACAACAATCTGATTCAAGAACCTCCTGCATCTCATATACAAAAGGAGAAAACCAAACCGCTTACCGTCGCAATATCACAACACCTGAAACGAATGACAGCCAATCATTCTATGACGGTCGGTGCTGTAACACAGAAAGCAAGAACTGGGATTTATCAACACGAAAATGACCCAAAGATACTCTCTTTAGGTATTCGATGGTTTCCTTAGCCCTGTCTTTGTTTGTGTTTTGGGTTCTCACAGATTACTCTGATACGCCCCTTTCTTTTAATAACTTTGCATTTTTCGCAAATCGGTTTTACTGATGATCTTACTTTCACAGTAATACCCTCCTTTCAAAAAAGTCCGCTTACAAGTATAACATAGCATTTTACAAATTGCAAGCAATATTTTCTAAATAATTTGCCGGATTTTCTCTGCAAATTATTTATCCCGCCAGACAATTCTTCCTTTTGTCAAATCATATGGGGACAATTCCAATGTAACTTTGTCGCCCGGCAAAATGCGGATATAATTCATGCGAAGTTTTCCACTGATATGTGCCAGTACTTTATGTCCATTCTCTAATTCTACCTGAAACATCGCATTTGGCAATTTTTCCACAACTGTTCCCTCAATTTCAATAACGTCTGCTTTTGACATTTTTTACCTCCTAATTCAATGACAGAATCTCCGGATCACCGTCTGTGATCAATATCGTATTTTCATAGTGTGCCGCCTTTGAACCATCCTGCGTGACAATCGTCCAATCATCCTCCAGAATCCAGACTTCATGGCTTCCTGCCGTTACCATCGGTTCAATCGCCAGTGTCATTCCTTTTTTTAGACGAACTCCTCTCCTGAATCTCGGCTTGAAATTTGGAATTTCCGGTTCCTCATGCATTTTCTGCCCGATTCCATGTCCTACCAAATCCCTCACCACGGAAAAGCCGTTGGCCTCTACATATTTTTGAATCGCCTCTGAAATGCTGTACAGATAATTCCCCTCTCTGGCGAATTCTATTCCACGAAAAAAGCTCTCTCTCGTTACTTCAATCAAATGTTTTGCTTCCGGGTCTGCTTTCCCGACAGCATGAGTTCTTGCCGCATCTGACTGATATCCTTTGTAAATCACACCGGCATCCAAACTGACAATATCTCCTTCGAACAATCGATGGTCGGCTCTGGGAATACCATGTACTACTTCATCGTTAATGGAAACACAGACAGAAGCCGGATATCCTTCATATCCTTTGAATGAAGGAATGCAGCCGGCCGCCAAAATAAGTTCTTCTCCCTTTTTTTCTATATCAAGAGTAGATATCCCCGGCTCAATTACCTCCGCAAGACGGTCATGAACTTCTGCAAGAATTTTCCCCGCATCGCGCATGAGTGCAATCTCCTGCTTCGATTTTATTTTCACCGCCATAACCCGGCCTCCGTTCTGCTTTTTTATCTTTTTGTTTTACTTATCAAGTATTTTTACGATGGCAGTAAACACTTCTTCCAAATCAACCGTTCCATCCACTGTTTTCAGAATTTCTTCCTTCGTATAGTAATCAATCAACGGCTGTGTCTGTTCATGATAAACACTCAGTCTCTGCTGAACAGTCTCCGGTTTGTCATCATCACGAAGAATTAATTCCCCGCCGCAGGCATCGCAAATCCCCTCAACCTTGGTCGGATTATACTTAATATGATATGTTCCTCCGCAATTTACGCAGGCACGTCTGCCGGACATACGACGGATGATATTTTCATCCGGAACATCTACGTCTATTGCATAATCCAGCTTTTCACCAATTTTCCCAAGAGCTTCCGTCAGCGCCTCTGCCTGCGGAATCGTTCTTGGAAATCCATCCAACACATATCCTTTTTTCGCGTCATCCTGCGCCAGACGATCTACGACCAAATCCACCACAAGTTCATCCGGTA
>CAZGDT010000221.1:0-2809 GCA_964524245.1 uncultured Eubacterium sp.
ATCCGGTTATGGTTCGTCCGTCTTATGTTCTCGGCGGACGTGGTATGGAAGTTGTATACAACGATGACAGCCTGACCGATTATATGAAAGCAGCGGTTGGCGTCACACCGGATCGTCCGATTTTGATTGACCGTTTCCTGAATCATGCACTGGAATGTGAGGCAGATGCCATCAGTGATGGTACACACGCTTTTGTTCCTGCCGTAATGGAACATATTGAGCTTGCCGGTGTTCACTCAGGTGATTCCGCCTGCATTATTCCTTCTGTACATATTTCAGAAGAGAATGTAGCAACGATTAAGGAATATACAAAGAAAATTGCGGAAGAAATGCATGTCAAAGGTCTCATGAATATGCAATATGCCATTGAAAACGGAAAAGTATATGTCCTTGAAGCGAACCCGCGTGCATCCCGCACGGTACCGCTTGTTTCAAAAGTCTGCAACATTCGCATGGTTCCTTTGGCGACGGACATTATTACATCAGATCTTACCGGAAGACCATCACCGGTTGCCGGACTTAAAGAGCAGAATATTCCGTATTATGGGGTAAAAGAAGCTGTATTCCCATTCAACATGTTCCCGGAAGTAGATCCTCTTCTTGGACCGGAAATGCGCTCCACAGGCGAGGTATTGGGACTTTCCACTTATTATGGCGAAGCCTTTTTCAAGGCTCAGGAAGCTACGCAAACGAAGCTTCCGCTCAAAGGAACCGTCCTGATTTCCGTCAATCGCAAAGATAAACCGGAAGTTGTAGAAGTTGCCCGTCTGTTTGCAGAAGCCGGATTCCAAATACTGGCAACAGGAAATACACACAAACTTATTACAGAAGCCGGCATTGATGCTAAACCGGTACTTAAACTTCACGAAGGACGCCCTAACATCCTTGATCTTATAACAAATGGCGATATTGATCTGGTTATCAATTCTCCGGCAGGCAAGGACAGCGTCCATGATGACAGTTATCTCCGCAAAGCAGCGATTAAGGCAAAAATACCGTACATGACAACAATTGCTGCCGCAAAGGCAACTGCCAAAGGAATTCTTTATGTCCAAAAACACGGTAATGGAGAGGTGAAATCTCTTCAGCAGATTCACAGCGAGATTACGGACAAATAAAAATCACATAATAAAAAAGGGATTTCAATTTTTTCCTGACGAAAAAATTGAAATCTCTTTTTTATACTCAGTCATCACTGCCATCTCTCCGGCAATACACAAACACCACCAAATCCCTTATGTTTCCATTTGTCATTCTCCGGATCATAAGATGTGACAGCAAGGCACTGCCAACGGTTTGACTTTTTCAAAGACTTATAAATCTTCTTCAATGACACCCATTGGCGGTTGTGGGACGGGTCTCCCGAATCTCCCAAAAATATTTTATCTTTTTTCGCATCATACGAAAGCAGCGACACATAGTGTCCCGGTGTATTTTTCCAATAACAGTCACTGTCATAACTGCTTACGACAACAATGCACGCCATCGATTTCTCTACAAGTTGCTGAAATCTTTTGTACTCACCGGGTTTACGCCACACATCTGAAACGAATCCGAGAGAGCCGAGTGTATCTTTCATATATCCCCAGTCAATGGCTCCGCCGCCGCCATATCCGCTTTTCTTTTTCGCATATTCATACACATCTTTCGGCGAACACTCATATCCGGAAAATGTCGTATAGATGTTTGCCATACAACATAAACCACAGCCAAATCCACCAAAAGAGCCGCCGTCATAATATTCTGTTCCCCATTTACCGGACCATTCAAGCCGGCTTTTCCATGCTTTAGGTCCTTGAAAAAATGTCGCCATCTTTTCCGTCGGATCCGGTGTCGGCGTCGGCACTGCCGTCGGTGCCTCACTCGGTACAGCCGTCGGCGTCTTCACAGCAGTAGAAACCGTCACACTCTCTCCCGCATCTACAGGAAAAAACTTATTTAATAATGTGGCGGCTGCCAGCATCCCGATGCTTAACAAGATGATGACAGCCAGTTGTTTTTTCGTATACTCACGTTTGCGCATATATTCTTTTCATTCTCCTGTTATCTAGAAGGTAAACTTGTCCGCAAAATAATCTTCCAGACCATCGATTTTAACACGTTCCTGCTCCATCGTGTCACGATCACGTACCGTTACCATACCATCTTCCTCTGAGTCAAAATCATACGTGACACAGTAAGGTGTACCAATTTCATCCTGACGACGATAACGTTTACCAATGTTTCCACGGTCATCATACTCGCAATTATAATATTTACTCAATTTGGCAAATACTTTCTCAGCATTTTCGTTTAACTTTTTCGACAACGGCAGCACACCAATCTTAACCGGTGCCAGTGCCGGATGAAAATGCATTACCGTACGCACATCCGGTTTTTCTTCTGTTCCTATATTTTCTTCATCATATGCACTGCACAGGAATGCCAACGTAACACGATCAGCCCCCAAAGACGGTTCAATTACATACGGTATATATTTTTCCTTGCGTTCATCATCAAAATAACTCATATCTTCACCGGAAGTGTTTTGATGCTGTGTCAGGTCATAATCGGTACGATCCGCAATTCCCCAAAGTTCACCAAATCCAAATGGGAATTTAAACTCAATATCAGTTGTGCATTTACTATAAAAAGAAAGTTCTTCTTTTGAGTGGTCCCTAAGTCTTAATTTACTTTCGTCCATACCTAAATCAACTAAAAATTGTTTGCAGTATGATTTCCAATGATTGAACCAATCTATATCAGTTCCTGGTTCACAGAAAAATTCTAATTCCATTTGTTCAAATTCACGAACTCGGAATATAAAATT
>CAZGDT010000222.1:0-2803 GCA_964524245.1 uncultured Eubacterium sp.
GTAGAGCACAACCTTGCCAAGGTTGGGGCCGCGGGTTCGAGTCCCGTCTCGCGCTCTCTAGGGTTCCGATTTTATCGGGACCATTTTTTTACAGGGAAAAAGGGAGGAAATAATGCAAGAGAAGATAAGGATTGCTGTATGTGAAGATGATGATACGGAACGTGAATATATCTGTTCTCTTGTAGAAAGATGGCGGGATAAGAATCAGACAAATTGTCAGATTGATGCTTATAGGACGGCAGAACAGATTATGTTGTCTTTTGATGGCGAATTTCCGTATTCCATATATCTCCTTGATATTGAAATGGGAAAGATAAGTGGTATGGAATTCGCCGGGAAAATTAGGGAAAACGATAAAGAAGCTGTCATTATATTTCTTACCGGTTTGGCGGAGTATGCTCTTGACGGATATGAAGTGGGAGCGATGCAATATCTGATTAAACCGATTAGGGAGGAAAAATTACATACCCTGTTGTGTCAGGCATTAGATAAATTGGAATCGAATCCTGAAAAATTTTTTGTATGGGAGCAGGGGAGTGAAGTGCTGAAAATTTCATATGATGACATTTGGTATTTAGAAGCTTCGGGACATTATATTAAATTATTTTATGGAGAACATGATATTTGTTGGAAAGCAAGTCTGGTAAGCATACAAAAAGAGTTTGAGCAAAATGGCTTTGTGATGCCTAAACGGGGAGTGCTTTTGAATCTGCGTAAGATTGCGGGGATAGGGAAGACATCATGTCTGTTGGATAATGGGAAAAGTGTGACAATAAGCAGAAACTGCTATAAAAAAGTAAATGAAGCCTTTATTAATTTTTACCGTAACGGGAACTGAGGGAGAATGTGTTTATGTTGTTTTTAATGATTTGTATTGCAGCTGTGTTTCTTCTTCTTGTGTCCGTCTCCGTTTTAACCGCTTATTATGTAAGAAGAAAGGCAGAAGAAAGGTTAGGGGAGTATCAGGATAAGATTCTGGAGACACAACGGGAGGAAATTCAAAATATATATCAGACCATGAGAGGATGGCGTCATGATTATCACAACCATATGCAGAAAATCAAAGCACATCTGGCATTGAATCAGTTGGAAGAATTGAAGGAGTATCTTGATTTGCTGGAAGAAGACTTAGATGCCGTTGACATTGCGATTAAGACGGGGAATGTCGGAGTTGATGCCATTTTGAGCAGTAAATTATCCGTGGCAAAAAAGCATGCTATTGAAGTGAATTGCCGGGCAAAAGTTCCGAAAGACCTTGCTGTCAGTAATGTGGATTTGTGCGTGATTATTGGAAATCTGATTGATAATGCAGTGGAATCATGTGAAAAGCTGCCGGAAGGTGGCCGTATGTTTATCCGGGTATATATCGGTATTTTCAAGGAACAGCTGTATATTTCAGTTTCCAATGCCACAGATGAAAAGATTCGGAAACCGATTCGCGAATTTATCAGCCGCAAACGCGGAAATCATGGGCATGGTTTGAAACGGATTGACAATATTGTGAGGAAGTATGACGGATTTATTAACAGAAAAAATGAACCGGGTGTTTTTGCTACGGAGATTATGCTTCCTCTGTGAGGAATATGACAGTTCGTGCACGAATTATGACAGTTCGTGCACTTTTTTTGTTTATCGTGAAAAAATGTGATAAAGTATAATTATGAAAATGATAAGAAGGGAAGAGAGAATATGAAATATGTGATTCGGGTTTATAAAATACTTTTTCAGTATTTTCCACATGCGAGATGGCAGGTTTTGCTGAGGGGGATTTTGACAGTGTTAATGCCGCTGATTGAAAGTGCGATTCCGGCCATGGCACTTGCCATGATTTTGGAACATAATGTTTCCCGTTATATGATTGGAATCAGCGTATTGCTGATTGCCGACGTGTTAGTTCGAATAAGCGGGAATGTATTGGAAAATCGTGATATTTCATATACGTTGGGAGTCGGGATGCTTTATCTTTGGCCGTCCTACTTAAATAAATGTCTTACCATGGATTATTGTCACGTTGAGCCGGCAAAGATGCAGGATAAAATGCAAAAAGGGATGAATGCAATAAATGGCGACCGGCTTGGTGTGAGGGGACTGTTTTATTATTCTTTTTCCTTCCTATCCTGTGTTCTGGGGATTTTTTCCTATGGAGTGATTATTACCATGGTAGATTTCCGTATTATCAGTGTTATTCTTGCCATGAGTGTTGCAGGCTTTTTCTTACACCGTCACGCTGTCAGATATTCCGATGCACACACGCAAGAACGCGACAGGGCAAACCGTGGGGTGGCTCAAATGACGTGGGAGGCAAGAATGTCAAAATATGGTAAAGATGTCAGGATTTATCATATGGAGAATTGGTTTCGGGAATTATTTGATGTGTTTCTTAAAAGACTTATGAAATGGTATGGAAAGACAGAACTTCGTTGGTTTTTTCCTACAATTTCCGATACGCTGTTTGGAGTAGTGCGGGATTTGTTGATGTATCTGGTTCTAATTGAAAACGTGATTAATGGGAATATGACAGTGGCAGAAATGACCTTTTATATTGGTGTTGTATCCGGGCTTTCTTCCTGGCTGAATCATTTTATGTTTCAGCTCAGCGGTCTGATGAAATGTTATACCGAGAGTAAAGCATGGTTTGAAGAGATGGAAATGGAAGATGTATTTTTGCATGGTGAGGGAGAAACGTTGAATGATTCCGAGCCGGTTTGTATTGAATTTCGAGATGTAAGTTTTGGTTATGAGGATGGTTCGGAAATTCTGTCACACATGAGTTTTCGCATTGAAAAAGGCCAGAAAATTGCTC
>CAZGDT010000223.1:0-2767 GCA_964524245.1 uncultured Eubacterium sp.
TTCCAGTGTTCTAAGACAAATGCCTCAAATTCCTCCACTCTGCCAAACAACATGGCATCACTTCGGCTGCCGGCTTGATTCTCTATCAGAAACTTCAAAACATTCTTCTCTTTTCCCAGACGCCTCGCCCGTAAAATCCGAAAGTGCTGTTCTGCAAACACGGGCTTGGAATTTCCCACGCCGAAAGGCTCCATCTTTTCAAAATCAGCAAGCAGTCTCTCCGTGGCATACCCAATCGGCATCGGTGCATCAATGTAAACTACAGGGCGAAAATCTTCTTCTGTCAAAAGAGAAGCTTCGTTCAGCCGACTTGCAAGATTGGGCAAATCTGATTCCCGCAAGGTCATCCCGGCAGCCATCCTGTGCCCGCCAAAGCGAACCATCAAATCTTTACATTTCATCAGTTCACGAAACATGTGATAACTCTCAATCGAACGCCCGGATCCCTTCACAAGCCCGTTTTCCGTTCTTGTAAAAACAATCACCGGATGTCCCGTTCTCTCTTTCACGCGTCCGGCAATAATTCCTACCAGGCTCTCATGTGTATCCGGCAGCAATAACACAAGAATGTCCGCAAGCGGCTTGTTATCAATCTGCAAAAATGCCTCTCTGACTCCATTCTCCGTCATACTTTTCCTGTCCTCATTTATTTTTTTCAGTTTTTCCGCTTTTTCCAACGCCTTCTCCCAATCATTTTCCATCAGAAGAGAAAAAGAATCTGACACCGTGGCAATCCTTCCTGCCGCATTAAAACACGGTCCCAGAATAAATCCGATATGTCCTGTATTTATTTTCTTCCCGGAAAGCCCCTGCACTTCGAGCAAAGCTTTCAATCCCATATTATCTGTTTTCTGCAAGGCCATAAGACCATATTTTACCAATATCCGGTTCTCATCCACAAGCTCCATTACGTCTGCCACCGTTGCAACAGCCGTATACTCCAGAAAATTCCATTTCTCCTTTTCATCCATGCCTAACGTATCATACAGAGCACAAATCAGCTTAAATGCCACACCACCGCCGCACAATCCGTCAAACGGATATGTGTCATCTTCTCTCTTTGGATCCAATATGGCATCAGCATCAGGTAAAAACTCCTGCACTTCATGATGGTCGGTAACGATTACCGTCATTCCCCTTTGTCCGGCATAAGCAACTTCTTCCCCTGCCGCAATCCCATTGTCACATGTAATGAGAAGTTTTCTTCCGTCTTCAACTGCTTCATCAATGATTCTCCTGTTGAGGCCATACCCTTCCAGCACACGGTCCGGTGTAAATATCCGGCAGTCGAAACCGAGTTTTGTCAGCCCCTTCCACAATATGTAACCGGAAAAAATACCATCACAGTCGAAATCCGAAGCAATGGCAATCTTCTCTCCTTTTTCCTTCGCCTCTTCTATAAGCCGGACAGCCTTCTTCATGTCCTTCATCAAAAACGGATCATACAATTCATTTCGTGTCCCATATAAATACCGGCGCATCCCATCCGCGTCTTCCAATCCGCGATTCATCATACAGCGCACCAGCAACGGTGTTACGCCCAACTCTTTGGCAAGTCCGTCAAAATCCCCCCGCACCGTCTGCACAATCCATCTTTCCCGCATCTTATGTTCCTCCATCGCAACTCTTTTCTATCATTTTATCCGCTTTTTTGATACATTTCAACCTTGATTTTCCTCTCCTTTCCCATTACAATGATAGTATCAAACAAAGGAGTTAACTCTATGAAATGGATTCGTTTTACATTGGATACACACACTGACGCCGTTGACCTTTTAAGCTATAAGCTGAATGAGATTGGAGTCGAGGGCATTGAAATTGAGGACAAACTTCCTCTTTCCGAAGAAGACAAAGAAAAAATGTTTGTGGATATTCTTCCTGATCCTGTAGATAATGACGGCACCGCTAAAGTTCATTTCTATATGGAACCGGAGAGATGTGAACCGGAAAAAATAATGATGCAGGTACAAAGTATTTTCGAAGAAATCCGTGATTTTTGCGAAGTCGGAAAGGGAACCATTTCTCTGTCAGAAACAGAGGACAAAGACTGGATAAATAATTGGAAAACTTTTTTCAAGCCGTTCCGGGTTACTGATGATATCGTCATCAAGCCAACCTGGGAGTCTTATGAGAAAGAAAAAGATTCCGATATCCTTATTGAAATCGACCCCGGAATTGCCTTCGGCACCGGTTCGCACGAAACGACAAAGCTGTGCATTCAGGCTCTCGACCGCTACGTTAAAGAGGGCGATTCCATTCTGGACGTAGGATGTGGAAGCGGCATTCTATCCATCGCTGCTCTAAAATTGGGTGCCTCCCATGCCACAGCAATTGATATCGACGAAACCGCCGTCAGGGTGGCTTCTGAGAATATGGAAGTCAACCGGATTTCTTCATCCCAATGCACTCTTTATGATGGCGATATCATTTACAATGACTTCTTAAAAGTCAAAGCCGGAACCGGACATGACATCGTTGTAGCCAACATTCTCGCAGATGTCATCATTCCCCTTACCGGTGTTATCCGCCCTCACTTAAAGGACGGCGGGCTTTACATCACTTCCGGAATTATTGATTCAAAAGAAGAGGATGTACGCTGCGCCCTGGAAGAAAACGGATTTGAGATTCTCGCCGTAGAACATCTGAAAGAATGGTGCTGTTTTGTTGCACGATAAAAATCTTCCCGTCAAACAACAATTAAGTCCACATAAAGAAAATGGGTGTAACCACTTTTTCAGAGGTTACACCACATTCTCTAAAACACTCT
>CAZGDT010000224.1:0-2766 GCA_964524245.1 uncultured Eubacterium sp.
AAGTATTTCTCCGTGGCTTCCGGCGGCGGCACGGGTCGTACCCTGCACCCGGATAACATGGCAGCAGGTCCCGCCTCTTACGGCATGACCGATACCATGGGTCGTATGCACTCCGACGCGCAGTTCGCAGGTTCGTCCTCCGTCCCGGCACACGTGGAAATGATGGGCTTCCTCGGCATGGGCAATAACCCCATGGTCGGCGCGACGGTTGCGGTTGCAGTTGCAGTCGATCAGGCGATCAACAAGTAAGGAAAACCCACGTTTTTGAACTGAGAAAGTTCGGAAAACCGTAATTCGCAAAAAGAAGAAAAGGAAGCACATCCTGTCTGAGAAATCGGGCAAGATGTGCTTCCTGTTTTTGCGTTTTGGAGGTTTTTTCCGCGCCAAAAGAAAAAATGGTTGAAATCGGGAAAAAGCTGTGATACTATGAATATGCCAAACTAACTTAATAGATGTGAGATTGGGTGTATTTCTATTTAGAGAAACACCGTGGTTTCTGCACGCGCAAATAATGCGAATTTGATAAAAATGCAAATTCCACCATTGTTTGTGCGTGCATGATGCACCCATTTCACATTGAGTTAGTTTGGCGACTATTGGAGTTTGCGTTTTTAGTGCGCTTACTTCGGTAGGCGCACTTTTTATTTTTAGAGAAAGAAGGAGAAGTTGTGAAAAAAATACTGTTATCGATGTTTACAATTGCACTGGTGTTACTGCTTGTGGCCTGTGGTTCATCTGATGACATCTGTCCGGTATGCGAAGCAAAGGTGGATTTTGCCAATCAGGCGTTTTGCCCTAATTGCGGACATCCGTTTGGCTCTGTAAAAGCAGAAGGTTATACGGATTCAGATGGAGAAGTATATGAAGCTGAAAAAACCGAAACCAGCAGCGACAGCGGCGAAATAACGGGTGCATATACGCTGGAACAGGCGGCTGAAAAGGGTGGGATCTATGTTAAGAAGGGATCGAAGTTTTATCCTATTTCAAACTATCAATTTTATGAAATGGACACAAATATAATATATTCAATGGAGAATTATGGTTATGCCATTGCGTATAGTGATGATGATCAATGTGATATGGTAACATTAGAATTAGCAGAAGGAGATTTATTGGTCACATTTGATAGCAGTGAACTGTTTCATGACCGTTCCGAGTATGATTTATTCTATGTGTCTGATATGTGTCGTTGCTATCCGGCACAAGTTCAGGGGTTTACGTCAGAAGGTATTAGGTTTAAATCACTATACAATGTGGATAATCGTCAACGCAAAAAGCATGAGGTACATACATGTGCAGAAATCAATGGAAGTATCGTGCAGGAGAAGTGGAAGTTAAAAAATATTATACTAAAAAATGATTGCTGGCTGGTCGGAGACATTTACAATCAAAATGATAGCTGGATGCTCGGTGACTATATATGTAGCTTCAGTAGAAATCCTGTCAGTTTGACTGGTGGATATTATGATGGAACGCAGTACAAAGAATATAATATATCTGTTGGCTCAGATATGAGTTATATTACGTCTATTATAAATGCGCCTGTAGAAAAGACAAAGAATGGATTTTTCATTATTGATACATCGCAGCTTTCCACAGGTAAATACTTAGTGTATTCGGAAACACATGATGCGGGCTTGGGGGAACCGTCGTATAAGCTTTATTCAATGTTCAATGTAGTTACATCACCGCATGCTTCTGGAATGATTGATTCAAATCTGATTGGTAGTTGGGATGAATATAGTGAATTAACATACATAGAAAATGGTATGTCGTATGAAACTGATGAGCAATACCTTGGTTTGAATTACACGTTTTTCGAGGACAATAAGATGGAAATGTATCAATATGACTACGGTGATCCATATACGCAACTTTCCGAAGAACCAATTAATGTAATTAAGATAACCTTTCCTTATGAAGCCAATGGCTCAAAGCTAGAAATCTTCTATGGGCTGGAAATTCTCCATTGTATGAATTATGAGATTGACACATCAGGAACTAGATTGATATTAACAGACACGGAAACGGGAGAGAGTGCTGAACTCAAACGAGCAGATTAATAACCAGTATTAGAATTCACTTGCTCATACGGATCAAATGTTGAAGCAAGAGACAAAGCAAGAATATTGGAGAAACGTACCCTGAATATCTGCCATTGCGAGGAGCGAAGTGACGTGGCAATCTGCACTCCAAAAAAAGGAAAGTCAAGCCACCGGCATAGCCGGTCATGAAATCCATTTATAATCCCCCTACAATGATGATATTCATACCGCAATCAGCAAACTTCTGATGGAACGGCAGAATATAAGCAAAAAGAGCAGCGAAACGATTGTTAAGCAGGAGATTCATCAAAGCAGTGCTGACGAACTGAAAAAGTACAAGGAACTACTGGACAATGGTGTTATTTCTCAGGAAGAATTTGATGCAAAGAAAAAGCAATTGTTGGGAATTTGATTATACCGATACGAAACCAGAGAGCCAAATTGACTCTCTGGTTCTCGTTAGCTTTTTAACATCCCAATATATTATAAACCGTGGTTCTACTCAAATCGCAGACCCTTGGCTCTCCCGCTGGGAGAGCTGTCACCGCAGGTGACTGAGAGGGTCACAGCGATTTGCAAAAAACCTCTCCGGTGTGGCGGCAAGTCGTTGCGGACTTTGCATTGTTCGCAACGACTTTTTTATGCTTCGCATCAAAAATCATCTCTCACGCACGCCGTCGCTCATCCGCCCAACAACACAAACGCTTCGCTGGTTTGCGTT